>PCVW01000016.1:18875-31808 GCA_002787095.1 Candidatus Omnitrophica bacterium CG11_big_fil_rev_8_21_14_0_20_64_10
AATAAGGCGCTCTTGGCCCACCACGGGGCGGAGATCTTCCTGGCCGCCCGCAAGAAGGGGGTGGACCTCTACTTCGAGGCGTCGGTGGCCGGCGGCATCCCGGTGATCAAGGGGCTGCGGGAGGGGCTGATCGGCAATGAGGTGGAGGGGATCTACGGGATCCTCAACGGCACCAGCAACTACATCCTGAGTGAAATGGGCAAGGGGGAGGGGCGCTCCTTCGAGGCGGCCCTGGCCGAGGCCCAGCAACGGGGCTACGCCGAGCGAAATCCCCGCCTGGACCTCAACGGCATGGACACCGCCCACAAGCTCTCCGTTTTGACTTTGCTGGCGTTCGGCCGGGCGATCCTGCCCGAGAAGATGCATGTCGAGGGGATCAACGGGATCACCGCTGACGACATCCGCAATGCCGCCGGCTTTGGCTCGGTCATCAAGCTGCTGGGGATCGCCAAGCGCTCCGGCCGGTCGCTGGAAGCGCGGGTTCATCCGGTCCTGCTGCCGAAGAACCATCCGTTGGCCAGCGTGCACGGCGTCCACAACGCCGTTTCGGTCAAGGGGGATTGGGTGGGGGAGCTGATGCTGACCGGGCAGGGGGCCGGCCGCCGGCCGACCACCAGCGCGGTCGTCGCCGACATCGTGGATGTGGCCCGGAACCTGGCGTTCGGAACGCCGCAGCGGGTGCCGCTGCCCGGCCCCAACAAGGACATCCGGCAGATCCGGAGGATCGGACAGCTCGAGGGCCGGTACTACTTCCGGTTCGCCTGCATTGACCGGCCCGGCGTCCTCTCCCGGATTTCCCAGATCCTCGGCAGCCACCGGATCTCGATCGCGAGCATGGTGCAGAAGGACCGGCGCCGGGACCAGGTGGTGCCGCTGATCATGACCACCCATGAGGCGCGGGAGCGGGATGTGCACGCGGCCCTGAAGCTGATCGGCAAGCTGTCGATTGTCCGGGGCAAGCCGGTCCGGATCCGGATGGAGCGGGCGTAACGACATGGCGACCAAACGCAGGAAGACGGCGGCCGACCGAGCATTGGCCAGGGAGGTGGAGAAGGTCACGCATGTGATCTGGCCCGGCGTCCTGGAGCGGTACCGCCCCTTCCTGCCGGTGACTTCGGCCACGCCCGTCGTGACCCTGCAGGAGGGGAACACCCCGCTGATCCGCTCCCGGGCGCTGGCCGAAAAACTGGGCCCCGGCATCGAGGTCTTCTTCAAGTGCGAAGGGCTCAACCCCACCGGCTCTTTCAAGGACCGGGGGATGACGGTCGCGGTTTCCAAGGCGAAGGAAGCCGGCGCGCAGGCGGTGATCTGCGCCTCGACCGGCAACACCTCCGCCTCGGCGGCCGCCTACGCGGTCCAGGCCGGGATGAAGTGCGTCGTCCTGCTGCCCAAGGGGGCGATCGCGCTGGGCAAGCTGGCCCAGGCGCTGATGCACGGGGCGCAGGTGCTGGCGGTGAGCGGCAACTTCGATGACGCGCTGGAGCTGGTGCGGGAGGTCAGCAAGACCGCGCCGGTGACCCTGGTCAACTCGGTCAATCCCCATCGGCTGGAGGGGCAGAAGACCGCCGCCTTTGAGGTCTGCGACGCGCTTGGGGCCGCTCCCGACTTCCACGCGCTGCCGGTCGGCAACGCCGGCAACATCACCGCCAACTGGAGGGGGTATGCCGATTACTACCGGATCGGGACGATTGACCGCCGGCCGAAGATGCTCGGCTTCCAGGCGGCCGGGGCCGCCCCGCTGGTGACCGGCAAGCGGGTCGATAAGCCGAAGACGATCGCCACCGCGATCCGGATTGGAAACCCGGCCAACAGGGAGGGGGCGCTGCAGGCGGTCAAGGAGTCCCGCGGCCTGATCCGGGCGGTGACCGACAAGGAAATCCTGGAGGCCTATCAGTTCATGGCGGCCCGGGAGGGAATCTTCGTCGAGCCGGCTTCCGCCGCCTCGGTTGCCGGGGTGCTCAAGCTGGCCAAGAAGAAGTTCTTCAAGCGGGGGATTCGGATCGTCTGCACGGTGACCGGCCACGGCCTGAAGGACCCGGAGCGGGCGGTCAAGATGCTGCGGATGCCGCCGACCGTTCCGGTCAATCTGGCGGCGGTCCTCAAACGGATGGACCTGTGATGGCGAACAAGCGGAAGGTGATCGTTCTGGTTTGCGACGGGATGGCCGATGAGCCGGTCGAGGGGCTCGGAGGCAAGACGCCGCTGGAGGCGGCCAGGACTCCCCGGCTCGATGGCCTGGTCCGGGCCGGTCGGGTGGGACTCGCCCGGACGATCCCGGACGGCTTCACGCCGGCCAGCGATGTCGGGAACCTGGCGATCTTCGGCTACGATCCGAAGACGCATTACGCCGGCCGGGCGCCGCTGGAGGCGGCCAACCTTGGGGTGGATCTCAAGCCGGGGGAGGTGGTGTTCCGCTGCAACCTGGTGACCGCCGACGGGGACCGCTTGGTGGATTACTGCGCCGGCCAGGTCGCCTCGGAGGAGGCGCAGGGGCTGATCGCCCAACTGGACAAGCAGGTCGGCTCCGAGAACCTCCGCTTCTATCCTGGCAACAAGTACCGGCACCTGGCAGTCTTCCGGGACCTGCGGGAGACCGACAACCTGTTGGCGACGGTCTGCCAGCCGCCCCACGATTTTTCCGGCTGGCGGATGTCGGAGCATCACCCGAAGGGACCGGCTTCCGAGCGGCTCCAGCAAGTGATGGAGGCGGCCCGGCGGGTTCTCGAGGAGCAGGAGATCAACCAGGTTCGGATCGATCTGGGGGAGAACCCGGCCAACGCGATCTGGCTCTGGGGGCAGGGCTGCCGGATGCAGCTGCCCACCTTCTCGGAGCGCTGGGGGGTGACCGGCTCGGTGATCTCGGCGGTGGACCTGATCAAGGGGGCCGGCCGCCTGGCGGGACTGAAGGTGGTCGAGGTGCCGGGAGCCACCGGCAGCTACGACACCAACTACGCCGGCAAGGCGGCCGCCGCGATCGAGGCGATCAGAACCCAGGACTTTGTCTTCGTTCATCTGGAAGCGGCCGATCAGGCCGGCCACAACGGGCATCTGCGGGAGAAGCTGTCGGCGATCGAGAGTTTTGACCGGCGGATCGTCGGGCCGATCCTGGAGTCGGTGGATCTCAAGCAGGTCCGGGTGCTGGCGATCCCGGACCACGGGACGCCGGTCGAGAAGCGGGTCCACACCGCCGACCCGGTTCCCTATGTGATCGCCGGGGAGGGGATCGCCCCCTCCGGCGGGACCGCCTACAGCGAGCCGGCGGCGAAGGCGGCCGGCGGCCCGGTCGTCGAGGCGCATACGCTGCTGCCCCGGCTGATGACAGAGTCTTCTCTCTGAGGTTGGTTTGATGAAGCCGGCGCTGGTGGTGCAGAAGTACGGCGGTTCCTCGGTCGCGGATCCGGCCCGGATCCGGGCGGTCGCCCGGCGGGTGGTCGCGGCCCGGCGGACCGGAAAGCAGCTGGTCGTCGTGGTCTCCGCTTTGGGGGACACGACCGACGAGTTGGTGGAGCTGGCGGCCGAGGTATCGAAGCATCCGCCCCAGCGGGAGATGGACCTGCTGCTCTCCACCGGGGAACAGGTGTCAGCCGCCCTGCTGGCGATGGCGATCCGCTCCCTCGGGGTCAAGGCGGCCGCCTTCACCGGGGCGCAGGTGGGGATCATCACCGACCGGGCCCACACGCAGGCCCGGATCCAGGATGTCTCCGCCAAGCGGATTCACGACGCCTTAAAGCGGGGCTGCGTGGTGACCGTCGCCGGTTTCCAGGGGATGACTCCGGACCAGGAAATCACGACCCTGGGCCGCGGCGGTTCGGACCTGACCGCGGTGGCGCTGGCCTCGGCGCTGAAGGCCAAGGCCTGCGAGATCTACACCGATGTCGAGGGGGTCTACACGGCCGACCCCAGGATCGTGCCCAACGCCCGGAAGCTTTCGGCGGTCAGCTACGACGAGATGCTGGAGCTGGCGTCGCTCGGGGCCCAGGTCATGCAGGCCCGCTCGATCGAGGTGGCCAAGAAGTACGGCATCAAACTGCATCTGCGGTCCAGCTTCTCAAAGCGGGCCGGAACGGTGATCGGCAAGGAGGAGAAACGGATGGAACAGATGGTGGTCTCCGGGGTGACCCTGCGGAAGGACGAGGCCAAGGTGACGATCCAGGATGTGCCGGACCGTCCCGGCGTGGCGGCCAAGATCTTCAAGCGGATCGCCGACTCCCGGGTCAATGTGGACATGATCGTTCAGAACGAAAGCAAGAAGGGGCACACCGATGTCTCCTTCACGGTGGACCGCGCGGATCTGCGGAAGGTCATGCAGGTCGCCCGCCGGGCGACCCAGGAGGTCAAGGGTGGGAAGGTCACCTCCGATCCGGGGATCGCCAAGCTGTCGGTCGTCGGGGTCGGGATGCGCTCCCACTCCGGGATCGCCGCCAAGATGTTCGAGGCGCTGGCCGACGAGTCGGTCAACATCGGCATGATCTCCACCAGCGAGATCAAGATCTCGATCACGATCCGCCGGGAGCAGGGGGCGCAGGCGGTCCGGGCGATCCATGACGCCTTCGGCCTGGGCAAGGTGGGGGCGAAGGTGAAGGCCAAAGGGAGCAAGGGCAGGAAGCGATGAGCGGCAAGGTGGTGATCTACGACACGACGCTGCGGGACGGGGCGCAGACGCTGGGGATCAGCCTGTCGGTGACCGACAAGCTGCGGATCGCCGAACGGCTCAACGCCCTGAAGGTGGATTACATCGAGGGGGGCTGGCCGGGGGCCAATCCCCGCGAGACCGATTTCTTCCGCCAGGTCCGGAAACTCAAGTCCAAGCATTCGGTCGTGACCGCTTTTGGTTCCACCCGCCGGGCCAATCAGAGGGCTCTCAAGGACCCGCTGATCCAGGGGCTGATCAGGGCGGAGACCCAGGTCGTGACGATCTTCGGCAAGACCTGGGACCTGCATGTAAAGGAGGCGCTCCGGGTGGCCCCCGAGGAGAACCTGCGGATGATCGAGGACTCGGTCAAGACCTTGCGCCGCGCGGGGCGCCGGGTTTTCTACGATGCCGAGCATTTCTTCGACGGCTTCCGATCGAATCCCGACTACGCGCTTCAGACCATCCGGACCGCCGCCGAGGCGGGGGCCGAGGTCGTGATCCTCTGCGACACCAACGGCGGCTCTCTGCCCGGCTTCATCCGGCAGGCGATCGCGGAGCTCCGGAACGCCTTCCCGGACCTGGCGCTTGGGATCCACTGCCACAACGACATGGAGCTGGCGGTCGCCAATTCGGTTGCCGCGGTGGAGGCCGGGGCCGTCCAGGTGCAGGGGACCGTCAACGGCTACGGGGAGCGATGCGGCAACGCCAACCTGGTCTCGATCGTGCCGATCCTGCAGTTGAAGATGGGTTTTCACTGCCTGCCGGCTGAGTCGCTCAAGCAGCTCAAGGAGGCCTCCCACTATGTGGCGGAGGTCTGCAACATGCGGCCGGAGGAGAACCAGCCGTTCGTCGGCAACGCCGCCTTCGCCCACAAGGGGGGCGTCCACATCAACGCGGTCCTGAAGAACCCCAAGACCTACGAGCACATCGCTCCGGAGGTCGTCGGCAACCAGCGCAAGCTGCTGGTCTCCGAGATGGGGGGCAAGAGCACGATCCTCTCCCGGGCCAAGGCGCTCAACATGGACCTGGGGGCCGACCCCTCCGAGGCCAAGAAGTTTCTGAAGACCGTGCAGGACCTGGAGGCCCGCGGCTACCACTACGAGGCGGCCGGGGCGTCGTTCGAACTCCTGATGCGGCGCAGCTACAAGCGGTTCAAGCGGTTCTTCACGCTTGAGGGGTTCCGGGTCGTGATCGAGAAGCGGGCCGACGGGGCCGTGGAGTCGGAGGCGACGATCCAGCTGCAGGTGGACGGGGAGAGCGAGCATACCGCTTCCCGGGGCGACGGTCCGGTCAACGCGCTGGACCAGGCGCTGCGCAAGGCGCTGGCCGGCTTCTATCCGAAGCTCAAGGGGATGCATCTGGTGGACTTCAAGGTGCGGGACCTGGAGTCCCAGTCCGGCACCGCCGCCCGGGTCCGGGTGCTGATCCAGTCCCAGGACGAGAAGGAGAGCTGGTGGACGATGGGGGTCAGCCACAACATCATCGAAGCCAGCTGGCTGGCCCTGGTGGACTCGATCGAGTACAAGCTGCTCAAGGAAGACAAGAGCAGAAAGAAGTGATCCAGAAGAGTCCCTCCGCCGCCTACGACCCGCGTGAGGTAGAGGCCCGTTGGGCCGCCCATTGGGAGAAGGCGGGTCTCTTCAAGCCGGCTGAGAGGGGGGGGGATCCATTCACGATCGTGATCCCCCCGCCCAATGTGACCGGTATCCTCCACATGGGGCACGCCCTCAACAATACCCTGCAGGATGTCCTGGTCCGTTTTGAGCGGATGCGGGGGCGCCCGGTCCTCTGGGTGCCGGGCACCGACCACGCCGGGATCGCCACCCAGAATGTCGTGGAGCGGAAGCTTGCCGGCGAGAAGCGGGACCGCCATCAGCTGGGGCGGGAAAGGTTCATCGAGCAGGTCTGGGCCTGGAAACAGGCGCACGGTTCGACGATCGTCAAGCAGCTCAAGCGGCTGGGGGCCTCCTGCGACTGGAGCCGGCAGCGCTTCACGATGGACGAGGGGCTCTCCCGGGCGGTGCAGACCGCCTTCCTGACCCTGCATGAGAACGGCCTGATCTACCGCGGCTATTACCTGGTCAACTGGTGCCCCCGCTGCCGGACCGCCCTCTCCGACGAGGAAGTCCAGCATGAACCGCTCAAGGGAAAGCTGTGGCAGATCCGCTATCCCGACGCCGCCGGCGGGGAAGGAGTGGTGGTGGCCACGACCCGGCCGGAGACTTTGCTGGGGGATGTGGCGGTCGCCGTCCATCCCGAAGATCCCCGCTACAAGAAGCTGCACGCTCAAAAGCTTCGTCTGCCGATCCTGGACCGGCTGGTCCCGGTGATCACCGATCCCGGCGTGGACCGGGCGTTCGGCACCGGAGCGGTCAAGATCACCCCGGCCCACGACCCGACCGACTTCGCCCTCGGGCAAAAGCACGGGCTTGCGGCGATCCGGGTGATGAACGCCGAGGGCCGGATGAATGAGGCGGCCGGCCCCTACCGGGGGCAGGACCGGTTCGATTGCCGCGAGAATATCCTGGCCGATCTGGAGGCGGCCGGTTTGCTGGTCAAGACCGAGGATTACGACACCTCGGTCGGCCATTGCTACCGCTGCCGCACCGTCGTGGAGCCGATGCTCTCCCCCCAGTGGTTCGTGGAGATGAAGCCGCTGGCCAAGCTCGGCATCGAGGCGGTTCAGAAGGACGGGATGACCTTCTCCCCGGAGCGCTGGACGAAGGTTTATCTCGATTGGCTGGCCAACATCCGGGACTGGTGCATCTCCCGGCAGATCTGGTGGGGACACCGGATCCCCGCCTGGAGCTGCCGCCGCTGCACCCCCGCCTATGTGGAGAAGCAGGCGATTCGGGCCCTCTCCGGCAACCAGCGGATGGATGAGCAGGCGGCCGGCATCCATGTGGGGCCCGAGGCCCCGGAGAAGTGCCGGTCCTGCGGCGGGACCGACCTGGAACAGGACCCCGATGTGCTGGACACCTGGTTCTCTTCCTGGCTCTGGCCCTTCTCGGTCTTCGGCTGGCCGGGGCAGACCGCGGACCTCAAGAGGTTCTATCCCACCTCGACCCTGGTGACCGCCCCGGACATCATCTTCTTCTGGGTGGCCCGGATGGTGATGGCCGGCAAGTACTTCATGAAGCGCCTCCCCTTCAAGCAGGTGGTGATCCACGGGGTGATCCGGGTCGAGGGGGGCAAGAAGATGTCCAAGTCGGCCGGCAACAGCATTGACCCGCTTCAGATCATCGACCGGATGGGGGCCGACACGCTGCGCTTCTCAATCGCCCAGATGGCCTCGGAAGGGCAGGACCTCTATCTTTCCGAGGGGCGCTTTTTGCTGGGTCGGAACTTCTGCAACAAGCTGTGGAACGCCGCCCGGCTGGTGCTGGGGGCCGAATCATTCGGCAAAATCGCACCGGCGGCTCTCGCGAAGGTCCGGCTGACCCTGGCCGACAAGTGGATCTTAAGCCGCTTCGAAGCCACCCGGGCCGGGGTCACCGAGGCGCTGGACCAGTTCCGCTTCAGCGAGGCGGCCCGGCAGTTGTACGCCTTCGTCTGGAATGAGTTCTGCGACTGGTACCTGGAGATCGCCAAGCTCCAGCGCCAATCCGACGACCCCGGCATCGCCGCCGGCACCGAGATCGTCCTGGGGCTGCTGCTGGAGAAGACCCTGCGGCTGCTCCACCCGATCATTCCCTTCATCACCGAGGAACTGTGGCAGCAGCTGCCGGAATCCCTGCGGGCTTCTTCGGCGGAGAACGCCATCATGACCGCCCCCTGGCCGGCGCCGGAGACGCCGTTGACGGACGGGGAGGCGGAGCAGTCGTTTAGCCGCCTGCAGGAGCTGATCACCCAGGTCCGGAACATCCGGGCTGGTTTCCGGGTGCCGGCCGGCCGGAAGGTGCCGCTGACGATCGCCGCCCCCAACGGAGCCGACTTGCTGCGGAGTCACTTGGCGGTTATTGAGCGGCTGGCCGGGGTCCATCCGGTCGAGATCGGCGGGAAGGCCCAGCGCCCGGCCGGCTCGGTCGCCGCCCCGGTGGGGGACTGGACCGTGATCGTGCAGTTGGCCGGCCTGGTGGATCTGGCGGTGGCGCGGAAACGGATCGAGAAGGAGCTGCAGAACCTCACCGGCCGGATGAAATCCAAGCAGGGTCGCCTGAAGAACGACGCCTTCCGTTCCAAGGCGCCGGCCGAGGTGATTGAGCAGGAGGAGGCGTCGCTCAAGGAGCTGGAACAGGAGATGGCCCGATGGAACGAAAGTCTCCGTCAAATCCGGTAAAGGTGGACCGGGCTTATCTGCGGGCGGTGGTGGCCGCCGCCCTCAGGGAGGATGTCGGCGTCCGGGACCTGACGACCCAGTCGCTGATCCCGAAGGGGGCCTTCGCCAAGGGGGAGATCCTCTTCCGGGAAGAGGGGGTGGTGGCCGGCCTGCCGGCGGTGGAACTGGTTTTCGGGATCATCGAGCCGAAGGTCCGTTTCAAGCCGATGGTCAAGGACGGCGCGGTCGTCCATCCCAACAAGGCGGTTGCCTTCATCGAGGGGCCGGCCCGGGGGATCCTGACCGCCGAGCGGACCGCCCTGAACTTCCTGGGGATGCTCTCCGGCATCGCCACCATGACCCGCCGCTGTGTGGAGGCGGCCCGCCGGCAGGCCAAGAAAGGGGCGACCCCCCCGAAGATCCTGGACACCCGCAAGACCGCTCCCAACCTGCGCCTTCTGGAGAAGTACGCGGTGGCGGTCGGCGGGGGGACCCCCCACCGGATGGGGCTGTATGCCCAGGTGCTGATCAAGGACAACCACCTGGCGATCCTCTCCGCGCTGAACCGGGAGCGGCTGCCGGATGTGGAGGCCCCGCCGCCGGCCGGTTCGGTGATCGAGCAGGCGGTCCAGGCGGCCCGGTCGGAAAACCCCCGCAAGACCCCGGTCGAGGTGGAGGTGGAGAACTTGGACCAGTTTCGGCAGGCTCTTTCCGCCCGGGCCGAGGTCATTTTGTTGGATAATATGCCTATGTCTCAGGTGGAGGAGGCGGTCCGGATTCGGGACGCGGTCGCCCGCTCCAGGAAGGGGCTCCGGGCGGAGTTGGAGGTCTCGGGGGGGATCGTCCCGGAGCAGGTGGGGGCCCTGGCCGCCGCCGGGGTGGACCGGATCTCGATGGGGATGCTGACCCACTCGGCCCCCTGGTTGAATGTCGCGCTGGAAATCGTTAGTTAGGTTAAGCATTAATCTAGATAAATACTTGATTTTCTATACTCCCGCCTGCTATACTTGACCCATCTGACATGAAGATCACCCTTTTTCAGAAATTTCTGGCCCTTTCCCTGGCATTCGGCCTGGCGGCGCCCCAGTCCGCCTGGGCCCTGCGCCAGACCGGGCTGGAGGAGCAGGAGGCCGGCGGCCCGCTCAACTACAAACGGCAGCTGCTGGCCGCCCTCGCCGCGCCCAATCTCCCTACTCCCGCTCCAGCGGTTGCTTCTCCCCTTCCTCCCAACCGCTCTCTGGCCGCCGGACTGGAAGGAGTGGAGGGTGATGCGGCTCGAATTTTTGAACTGAACAGACCGTACAATCTTTTTCTAGACAAGTTTCAACGGGACATTCTCAATCAGCTCCTGGGCAATAAATTCCGGACAAGAAAACAATACGATCTCGCAAGAAGGATCATCGCTCAGATTCTGGAGTATTCAGAAGCGCGAAGGCGAGGGGAATTCCGGCTGGAGAGTCTAAGTCTCATCGAGCGGGTGGTGCTCCATTCCGTCATTCCAGTTTTTTCGGCATCGGACGTCTCCGTCTCCTTGATTCGTTCTCGTATTGATGCCGATCGGGAGCATGTTCTGAGGATTCTGAAGGATCAAATGGACGATGAGGGGCGGCTCTCCCAGGAGGCCATCGAGGGGATCGTTAAAAAGCAGAGAGGCGGTAAACGGCTGAGATCAATCAAAACTTTGGAAAAAATCCATACCAAAGAGGAAATCGAGGGCTGGATCCGGCAGGCGGTTCCGGTGGTCGAGCGGGTTCTGCAGCAGGAGTTTCCGGGGCTGGGTATTCAGCCCCGGCCGATTGCTTCGGAGACGCTCCTCCGGTTGACGATCCTGCCGCTGGATCAAGCCGAGGCCGATGAGGACTCCTCAGTCGCCGCGGCCCGGCCGGAGGAGGTCGAGCGTGACGCGGCCCGCATTCTGGAGCGGAGCAGACCGTACAATCTCTTTCTCGATGAGTTTGATTCGAAATCTCTCGATCGACTGTTAAAGCCCACGCTCCGGAGAGATCCCAAACAATACGATCTTGCAGGAAGGATCATCGCTCAGATTCTGGAGTATTCAGAAGAGCGAAGACGAGGGGAATTCCGGCTGGAGAATCTAAGTCTCATCGAGCGGGTGGTGCTCCATTCCGTCGTTCCTGTTCTTTGGAAATTGGGCAGCTCCGCCCCCTTGATTCGTTCTCGTATTGGTGCCGATCGGGAGCATGTTCTGGTGATTCTGAGAGGTCAGATGGACGATCAGAGATGGCTCTCCCAGGAGGCCATCGAGAGGATCGTTGAAAAGCAGAGAGGCAGTAAACAGCTGACGGCGATCAGAGCTTTGGAAGAAATCCATACCAAAGGAGAAATCGAGGGCTGGATTCGGCAGGCGGTTCCACCGGTGGAACGGGCTCTGCAGCGGATGTTTCCGGAACTGGGTATTCAGCCCCGGCCGATTGCTCCGGAGACGCTCCTCCGGCTGACAATCCTGCCTCTGGATCGAGCTGGGGCCGATGAGGATGCTTCAGTCGCCGCCGGGCTGGAGGCGGGGGATCCTATTGTTGAAGGCCGTCTTGATGAGGCGGCTCCGGCTGTGTTGGCGCCCTTGTTGGAGCAGCTTTCGCATCCGGAGCGCAAGGTTCTCCATATGCGTTTTGGTTTGGGCGGAGAGGAGCGCAAGCACACACTTCAAGAAGTCGGTCAACACCCCGATTTTCGGGTCAGTCGAGAGCGAATACGGAAGATTCAGTGGGAAGCCCTTCGGAAGCTCGCGCATTGGCGTACAACGCAGCTGGAAGCGGAATATCTGTCCGAAAAACCGGAAGCGGTACGCACTCGGCTCTCCAGGCCGTTGGATACATTGAAGCTGTCCATCCGATCCCGGAAGGTAGTGGAGAGAGCCCTGGCGCCCAATAGGGATTTCTCTCGAGGCATAACGCTTCGAGATTTGGTTCTCCTGAAGGAAGAGGAGATCTTATCGGCAGTAGAGTATCCCAAGACCCCTTTCGATGATATTCGACAGAAAGTGCAGGAGTTGGGGTTTCGGTTGGGCATGCATCCGGATGAACTGCCGCCTCCCGCCACGGAACCGTTGTCGGGCGGGTCTGCTCAGTCTGGCTTGGAGGCGGGAAGGCGAGGGGAGGGCGACAACGGTCCTTCGATGTTGGATGTTCTAATGGGATTTGTGCTCGGGGTTCCCGTGGGGGCGGGACTCATGTATTCGGTCACTGAGCGGGATCGGTTGGCTCAGCCGCCGGCCCGGGTGATCCCTCAGGAGACTCCGGCCGTCCCGCAAGTTGCACCGGCTCAGCCGCCGGCCGAAGAAGCTCCTCAGGAATCTGGGTTGGAGGTTTCGGCTGCCGGTCTTTGGTTGGATGGCTACGCGGCGCCGGACGGCCGGATCGTTCCTGACGCCTGGATCACCTCCGGCCTGGCGGCGCCCGGCCAGTCCCGGCTGGTGCTGCCGATCTCGGCGGGGTTGGACCATGGGACTCATCTTTATCTGCAGCAAGGATTGCTGGGTGAGGCGCTGGTTGCCACCCTCCGTTTGACCCCGGGTGTTGAGGTGACGGAGTTCATGCTTTCCGACATCCCCGAGGTGGATCCGAGCCGGAACAATGTCTTTGTGGCTGCGGTTCAGTATGATTCTCCCTCTGAGGACCGGATGCGGGGGTACGGCTCGGCTCTGGTCAACCTGTACGGTTCCTCCGCCCGCCGGCCGTGGAGCCCGGCGGTCCTTGCGACCCTGGTCCAGGCCGCCCGGCAGTCGGACGGTTTGCTCCGGGTCGGGGCTGTCACCGCCGACGAGCGGGTTGGCCTGGTTTCCCTGGGACAGGCGGCTTAAAACCCTTTTCTCAGCTTCCTTCTTTCCCCCTTGCAGTATCATGGGGGGACTCGGATGATTGACCTGATCATATTCCTGATGGCTCTCTTTTGGATCACGCTCGGCGTGGTCCTGCTGATCCAGGCTCTCAACATCCCCGGCTTCATCCGGATGGTCCTTGGCGTGGTCTTCGCCTGTCTGCCGATCGCGGCCGGCTTCTGGCTGTTCCTGAGCTCCGACCTG
>PCVW01000041.1:0-12491 GCA_002787095.1 Candidatus Omnitrophica bacterium CG11_big_fil_rev_8_21_14_0_20_64_10
GGCGGCGCTGGCCGGCTTCGGAGGGTTCTGGAAAATGCTGTGGCGTTATCGGGGAATCGGCCGCTCGGAATGGCTTCGAGCCGCTTCCAAGTCCGTTTTCCTTCGCCAGGCTCGGCGGCTGATGCCGGAGCTTCGACCGGAAGACCTGACGCCGGGCCCCGGCGGCATCCGGGCCCAAACTGTTGATTCAGCGGGCCGGCTGAGCGATGATTTTTTGATCGCGGAAGGGCCGGCGGCGGTTCACCTGATCAACGCCCCTTCCCCGGCCGCTTCCGCCTGCCTCCCGCTCGGGAGACTGCTGGCCGAGCGGGCTTGCGCCCGCTTCGGATGGGGCGGCGGGAAGCCGAACAAAATCTCCGAATAACCGAACAGATCCGCCGCAATTCCCCCTCCGTCATCTCCGGATAAAGCGGAAGGGCCAGCATCTCCCGGGCCGCCCGATCGGTTTCGGGGAGCCGGACCGCCGCCGCCCGGCGCCGGTGAAGCGGCTGCCGATGAACCGGAGGATCGTAATAAACCTGCGCGCCGATGCCGGCAGCCTGCAGCGCCGAACGGAGGGCTGCCCGGCGGGGCGTTCGGATCACGAACAATCCATAGGCGTGCCGGGCGCCCGATTGCTCGACGGGACAAACGATCTCCGGAAGAGCGGAGAGCCGGCGGCGGTAGCCGGCGGCCAGCTTCCGCCGGCGGGCCACCCAGCCCGAAAGCCGGGAAAGCTTGACCCCCAAGATGGCCGCCTGCAGCCCGTCCAAGCGACTGTTCCGCCCCAAGGCGGATTGCCGGCCCTGCCGGTCGCGGCCGTGAATCCGAATCCGGCGCAGCACGCCGTCGATCCGGGCCGAGTCGGTGACGATCGCCCCCCCGTCCCCGAAAGCGCCGAGATTCTTGGAAGGGAAGAAGCTGAAGCAGCCGGCCGTCCCCCAGCCGCCGACCGGCCGATTGCGCCATCGGGCGCCGGCCGCCTGCGCGGCGTCCTCGATGACCGCCAGCCGGTACCGGCGGGCCAACCGGCCGATCGCGGTCATGTCGCAGGGATGACCGAACAGGTGGACCGGGATCACCGCCCGAACCCGTCGCCGAGCCGCCGGCGACAAGGCCCGCAGCCGCCGCTCCAGATCGGCCGGATCCATCGTGCAGGTCGCCGGATCGATGTCCACCCAAAGGGGCTCGGCCCCCACATGCAGAATCGCATCCACGGTCGCCACGAAGGTGAAGGAGACGGTCGCGACCCGGTCTCCCGGCCCGACGCCGGCGGCCCGCAGCGCCAATTCCAGCGCGTCGGTTCCGGAGGCCACCCCCACCGCAAACCGGGTGCGGCAGAAGCGGGCCCAGGCCCCTTCGAACCGCTCCACTTCCGGCCCCAGAATGAACCGGCTGCCCCGCAGCAGGCGGCGGATCGCCGGCCCCAGGGCCGGCATCAGGCCGGCGGTCTGCCGGCTCAAATCAATCAGTGGAATTCGGTTCGACAACCGGCTCCTCCTTCAGCAGCGGAGCCAAAGCGGCCCTCAAGCGATCGGCCGCTTCCCGATGTCCCGCCGCGTTGAAATGAATGGCGTCCTCCAGCAGCGCCGGATTCGTTCCCAGATCATTGAGCTCGATCAAGGGGACCCCCCAGGCGTCCAGCCAGCTTCGCAGCGCCGCCTCATCCTCCGGCTGGCCGGGATGAAAAGTCACGACCGCCCAGCGGGCGCCGATTCGATCGGCGGTCTGCCGAATCGATGCCAGCGCCGCATGGGTCTTCTCCCGCGCCTCGGCCATCCGGTCCTCGCCAAGCCGCCGGTTCCAATAGCGGTATCGGACCAACCCGCTCCGATCCGCCGGCCCGCTCTCCGCCTCGGAGGAGGCGCCGGCAACCTTTAGATCCCCCCGCAGCGACCACTGCACCAAACGGTTCCCCAGCCAACGGTAAAGGGCGCTGTGCCGCAGCCATTGCTTGACGCCGGAGCGGGGCTGGAACAGCAGCGTGTCCTCAAAATCATTCCAGTAAAAAAATTGCAGCAGGATCCAATCCGGATGATAGGCGACTCCCTCCAGCCTCAGGCGATCGGCCGCCTGCGCGGTGCCGTAACCGCCGACCGCCCCGTTGATCACCCGCGCCGGCCGGTCGGCGGCCATCAACCGCTCCAGTTCCTCCGGATAACCGTTCCGGCCTCCGGAAATCGAATCCCCGAGGACCAGTAGGCGCAGCTCCCCCGGCTGCGGGAGACCGACCGGATCGTTAAAAAACCCCCGCTCGTCGGTGATGTAGCGGGGGTCGGCCCGGTAATTCGATTTCGGCGCCCATCCCAACGCCGGATGATCCCGGCAAACCCCGTTGAAAAGGGTCTCCCGATAAGTCCAGCGCAGACCGAGCTCCCAGCCCCCCAGGAACAGGAGGGCCAACGCCAATCCAACCCAAAGGGGACGGACCCGACTCACGCCGTCAACCGCTTCGAAAACCAGGCGATCGTCCGAACCAGACCGGTTTCGAAATCAACGGTCGGCCGATAACGGAGAACCCTCCGGGCCAGGCGGACATCGGCCTTGGAATCCCGAACATCCCCCGCCCGCTCGGGGCCGAACCGGGGCCGGATCGGCGAGCCCATCAGGCGGGCCAGGGTTCGGGCCAATCCCACCACCGAGTGGGGCTTCCCGGTCGCGATGTTGAAGATCCGGCCGGGCGCCCCGGCGGCCGTCGCAGCCCGCAGGTTCGCCTGGACGACATTCTCAACGAAGGTGAAGTCGCGCGATTGAAACCCGTCGCCGTGGATCGGCGGACGCTCCCCCCGCAAGATTGAAGCGATGAACTTCGGCACCACAACCGCGTAGGCGCTTTCAAGGGACTGGCGGGGACCGAAGACATTGAAATAACGCAGCGCGACGGTCTCCAACCCATGGAGGCGATGGACCATCTGGCAATAGGCCTCTCCCGCCAGCTTGGAGACCGCGTAGGGAGAGAGGGGAGCCGGCGACAGGGTCTCCCGATGGGGCGGCCGGGTCTCGCCGTAGACCGAGCTGGAGGAGGCGAAGATAAACCGCCGAACCCCCGCCTTCCGGCTCACCTCCAGCATCTGCAGGGTTCCCCCCACATTGATCGCGTCGTAGGTCAGGGGGGCGACGACGGATTCCGGCACCGAGCGGGCCGCCGCCTCATGGAAAACCACATCCACCCCCGCGACCGCCCGCCGGACCGTCTGCCGGGTCCGGATGTCCCCCCGAATCCACTGAATCCGGCCCCGCAAACCGCGCAGGTTGTCGAGGGAACCGGTCGACAGGTTGTCCAGCACCCGAACCCGGAACCCCCGCCTCAGCAGCGCTTCGGCCAGATGAGAGCCGATGAAACCGGCTCCGCCGGTGACCAGGGCCGTCTTGACGGCCGATCGTTTTTTCATCTCAAAACAGCGTGTAAATGAACGGCGCGATCGCGCTCTGCTGCGCGAAAATCAGCAGCATCCCCAAAATCAACAGGACGAAGATCAACGGCGCCATCCACCAAAGCCGCTGCTTCCAGAGAAAACGAAACAGCGATCCCACCACGCCGAACCGACCACAAAAGGCATCCCATCCACTCCCCATCCGCCCGCCTCCTCAGTTAGGAACCCTTCAGAACGAGACAATCCTCAAGCACCAGCGCATCCATCTCCGAACGGCTGAAGGTCGAATACGCCTCGGCCGGCGTGTTGACCATCGCCTCCCCCTTCAGGTTGAAGGAGGTGTTGAGCACCACCGGAACGCCGGTGGCCCGGCCGAACCGCTCAATCAGGGCCGCGTAACGGGGATTGGTCTGGGGATTCACGACCTGAAGGCGGCCGGTGCCGTCCACATGGGTCACCGCCGGGATCGCCGAGCGTTTCTCCGGCCGGACCGGCGGAACGACGAGCATGAAGCCGGCCGCGTGATCGGCGGCGGTCGGCAGGTCGAAGAAATCCCGGGCCGCCGGACCGTAAACCGACGGAGCGAACGGCCGAAACGGTTCTCGAAATTTGATCTTCCGGTTCACCACCTCCTTCATCTCCCCGTTCCGGGGGTCGGCCAGGATCGAGCGGTTCCCGAGGGCTCGGGGCCCCCACTCGAACCGGCCTTGAAGCCAGCCGACCACCTTCCCCCGCGCCAGCAGCTCCACGACCCGGTCCAGCAGAGGTCCCTCCTGGTCGAACCGCTGGTGCGGGATGTCGTCGGCCCGCAGGAAATCAACGATCCGGTCGTTGGAATGCCGCTCCCCCCAATAGGCGTGGTCCATCACGAACCGGCGGGGCCGGCCGAACAGCGCGTGCGCGGCGTACAAAGCCGCCCCCAGCGCCCCGCCCGAATCCCCCGCCGCCGGCTGGACATACAACGACTCGACCGGAGTTTCCTGAATGACCCGCCAATTGGCGACGGAATTGAGCGCCACCCCCCCGGCCATGCAGAGGTTCTTCAGGCCCGTGCTTTTGACCGCGTGCCGGGCCATCGTCACGACGATCTCCTCGGTCACCTTCTGGATGCTGGCGGCCACATCGCAGTAGTGGGGCTCCAGCGCGTCGGCCTCCCTCGGGTCCCGGGGCGCGCCGAACAAATCGGAAAACTTCCGGCTGAAACTCTTGGTCGCGGAGCGATGAAAATCGAAGTAGCTCAGGTCCAGCCAAAGGGAGCCGTCGGGGTAGATCCGGACCACCTTTTTGACCTCCTCCACATAGCGGGGGGTGCCGTACGGCGCCATCCCCATGACCTTGTACTCCCCCTCATTGACCTGAAAACCGAGGAAGGCAGTGAAGGCGCTGTACAAAAGCCCCAGAGAGTGAGGGAACCGGATTTCGTGAGACAGCTTGAGATGGGAACCCCGACCGACCCCGATCGTGCCGCAGCTCCATTCCCCGACGCCGTCGATCGTCAGGACCGCCGCCTCCGTAAACGGCGAGCAGTAAAAGGCGCTGGCCGCGTGGGAGAGATGGTGGTCCGAAAAAAGGATTTTCTTCCGGTCGATCCCCAAATCCCGCCGGATCGTCTCCTCGATCCAAAGCTTGTCGGTCATCCAGCCCCGCATCGCCTCCTGAAAAACCCGGACCGACCGCGGAACCGTCTGCAGGGTGTTCTTGATGATCCGTTCGAACTTGGTGAACGGCTTCTCGTAGAAGACGACTGCGTCCAGATCCCTGGCGGAGATCCCGCCGGTCCGGAGGCAGAAATCGATCGACCGCTTTGGGTAGCCGTTGTCGTGCTTCTTGCGGGAAAAGCGCTCCTCCTCGGCCGCCGCCACAAGCTGATCCTCCCGGAGCAGAACCGCGGCGGCGTCGTGGTAATGGCAGGAGATCCCGAGGATGTTCATCAGAACGGCTCCCGGAGCTGCTCCGGGGAATCCCAATGGACCGGCCGGGGAAACCAGCCCGACTCCGGCATCGGCCGGCGGTGCAGCCAGTCGGCGCACAGCCAGGTCACGATGCCGACCGGAAGCCAAAGCAGGACGTAGATGATCGTCAGCAGGACCGTGGACTGGAAGTGACCGATCCGCATGAGAATCGGCCGAAGGCGCCCCTTCCAGAAGCCGCGAAACCGCCGAATCACAACCAGATGACTTTCTTGGAGGCGGTCTTCAGCCGGCGCAGGGCATTCCGGGTATCCAGGATCATCGCCGCGTGGCGGAGAATGCCGCGGTAGTCCAGCGCGTCGTGATGGGTCAGGATCACCGCGCAGTCGGCCCCCTTCAAACGGGCCGGCGTCAGCGGAATCGAGTTCAGCTTCTTCTCGCCCAGGCGAAAGGCCGGCACATGGGGATCGTGATAGCGGACCTCCGCCCCATTCTCCAGCAGGTCCTGAATCACCTCCAGCGCCGGAGATTCCCGCATGTCCCCGACATTCGGCTTATAGGCGACCCCGAGCACGAGGATCTTCGCCCCCTTGAGCGCCTTGCGCCGGTCGTTCAGCGCCTGGGCGATCCGATCCACAATGTGGTGCGGCATCCCGGCATTGACCTGGGACGCCAACTCGATGAAGCGGGTCTCGAAACCGTGCAGCTTCGCCTTCCAGGAAAGATAGAGCGGATCCACCGGGATGCAGTGTCCGCCCAAGCCCGGCCCCGGATAAAAGGGCATGAACCCGAATGGCTTGGTCTTGGCCGCCTCGATCACCTCCCAGACATCCACACCCAACCGATGGCACATCAGCGCCAACTCATTGACCAGGCCGATGTTGACCGAGCGAAAGGTGTTCTCCAGCAGCTTGACCATCTCCCCGACCCGGGTGGAGGAGACCGGATGGACCTCCCGCATCACCTGCCCATACAGGGCCTGGATCACCCGGCAGCAGGCCGGGGTGACGCCGCTGACCACCTTCGGGATCGTGGCCGCGGTGTAGTCGGCATTCCCGGGGTCGATCCGTTCCGGCGAGAAACCGAGATGGAAATCCCGGCCCACCTTGAGCCCGGTCGCCTCCAGCATCGGCAGAATCACCTCTTCGGTGGTGCCCGGATAGGTCGTGGACTCCAGGATGATCACCTGCCCCCGGTGGAGGTGCTTGGCCAGCGCCTCGGCCGCCCCCAGGATGAAGGACATGTCGGGATCCCGGGACTTGCGCAACGGTGTCGGCACGCAAATCATCACGCCGTCCAACTCCCGCAGGACCGCGTAGCGGTTGGAACCGCTCAGCCGCTTCGAACGCACCAGCGGCGCCAGTTCCGCCGTCGGAACATCGGTGATGTAGGAGCGGCCGGCGTTCAGCTGGCGGACCCGGCGAACATCGGTGTCGATCCCGGTCACCCGAAACCCCTGCTTGGCGAACTCCACCGCCAAAGGCAGCCCCACATACCCCAAGCCGATAACCCCCAGCCGGAACGAACGGTTCCGGATTCGGGCCACCAAGATTGAGACGGTTTTCCCAGGCATTGGTTGAACCACCCCTTTCAAGAGCGGGTTTTTTCTTCCCGCGCGTACGCTTCCAGCGCAGCCTCCCAACCTCGGATCGGACCGACCAGCGCCTCGGCCCTCGACAGGTCCCAGGCGGTCGCCGCCGGCCGGCGGGCGGGCCGGCGAAGCGCCTCCCAAGTCGTCAACTGAAGACGAATCCGCTCCTTCGGAATCGAAAGAGCCCGGGCCAACGCCCGAACCAGATCGGGCCGGCGGGCCGCCCCCTTGTTGGAGAGGTGCAGGCGCCCCCCGAAGCCGACCGGTCCGGAACGCTCCAGAACCGATCGCGACAGTTTAGCAAGATTTTCAGCCAAGTCCAAGCTGTACGAAGGGCAGTTCAGCTGGTCGGCAGCCACCGGAACCGGCTGACCGGCCCGCAGCCGATCGGCCGCCCCGGAGAGAAAAGTGGGGCGTCCCGGACCGAACAAAGCGGAGACCCGGACCACGAGCCCTTTGGGATGGGCCGCCAGCCCCCGCTCCTCCCCCTCCCATTTGGAGCGGCCGTAACAGCTCAGCGGATTCGGAAGGTCTTCCTCCCGGTACGGCTCCCCTTTGCGGCCGTCAAAGACATAGTCGGTGCTGATCCCGATCCAGGCCGCCCCAGCGGCCCGGGCCGCTTCCGCGGTGTGACCGGCCCCTTCCCGGTTGACGGCGAAAGCGGCCTCTGGTTCTCGCTCGCATCGGTCCAAATCGGTGAGCGCGGCGGCATTCAACAGAAGGTCGGGACGGAAGGTCCTGACGCCCCGCGCGATCGCGCCGGCGTCTGTGACATCCACCGAAAGAAGATCAGGATCGGAGGAAGAAACATGACGGGCCCAGCCCTGAACGATCCAGTCCCGACCCCGAAAAACCGGCAGAAGGGCCCTCCCCAGCAAACCGGTCGCCCCGGTGACGATGACCCGCCGAGGCCTCACGAGGGAAGGATCAAGCCCGGGCGCGGGCGGCCCGCCACCAATCGGCGTGGTCCCGGTACCAGCCGATCGTCTGCTCCAGGCCCGCTTCGAAGCTGTGCCTCGGCTTCCAGCCGAGCGCCCGAATCTTCGCGGAGCGGATCGCATAGCGGCGGTCATGGCCCGGCCGGTCGGTCACATGCTGAAGCAGCGATTCCGGCTTGCCGAGGGTCTTCAGGATCCGCCGGGCCACCTCCAGATTGATCCGGTGGTCCTCCGATCCGATGTTATACACCTCGCCGACGGCCCCCCGCTCCATCAGAAGGCGGATCCCCTCGCAGAAATCCTCGACGAAGAGCCATTCCCGCGCGTAGAGACCGTCCCCGTAGATCGGCAGCGGCTTGTCCTGAAGCGCGTTGGTGATCATCAGGGGGAGGAACTTCTCGGGGAACTGATGGGGACCGTAGTTGTTGCTGGCCCGGACGATCAGGACCGGCAGGCCGTAGGTGATCCGCTGGGCGTTGACCAGGTGGTCGCCGGCCGTCTTGCTGGCGGCGTACGGGCTGCTGGGATTCAGGGGCGCCGATTCGTCGGCCGCCCCCTCGGCGACCGGCCCGTACACTTCATCGGTCGAGATCTGAATGTACCGCTTCACCCCCGCCTGCCGGGCCGCTTCCAGAACGGTTTGGGTTCCCAACACATTGGTCCTCAGGAAGGCGGTGGCATCCCGGATCGACCGGTCCACATGGGTCTCGGCGGCAAAATGGACCACTTGATCGCAGCCGGCAACCGCCTCCGCGACCGCCCGGGGATCGGCCACATCCCCCTGAATGAAACGATGCCGTTTCTCCCCCGACAGATCAGCGAGGTTGTCCCGACTTCCGGCATAAGTAAGGTTATCCAGATTGACGATCTGATCCGCCGAATCGGACCGGAGAAGGGATCGAACGAAATGGGAACCGATGAAACCGGCCCCGCCGGTGACCAGAACGGTCATGACCGCCGGCGGCCCGGTTTCGGGATCGACGGGTCGCGGGCCACCAGCTGTCCGGCCCGCAGGAGCGATTCGAAGGTGCCGGAATCGGTCCACCAGCCCGGCAGGATATCGCAGGTCATCCGGCCGGCCCGGATATAGGCGTTGTTGACATCGGTGATCTCCAGCTCCCCCCGCCCCGACGGCTTGAGGGTCTTGACGATCCTGAAGACCTCGGCGTCGTACATGTAGATGCCGGTGACGATGTAGGCAGAGTCGGGCCGCTTCGGCTTCTCGGTGACCTTGAGGACCTTTTTCCCTTTGAAGGAAACCACCCCGAAGCGCTGCGGGTCGGCGACCTTTTGAATCAGAATTTTGGCTCCCGATTTCTGTCGCTTGAAGGAATCGACGAACGGCTTGAGGGAACGCTCGAAGATGTTGTCTCCCAGCACCACAGCAATCTTCTCCCCGCCGGAAAAATGCTCGGCCAACCCCAGCGCTTCGGCGATCCCCCCCTCCCCCTTCTGGTAGGTGTAGTTGATGTGCTTCAGGCCGAAGGCGGCCCCGTTTCCGATCAATTTCAGGAAATCGCCGGCGTTGTTGCCGCCGGTCACGATCAGGATGTCCCGGATGCCGGCCTCCACCAAGGCCCGCAGCGGGTAGAAGATCATCGGGCGATCGTAAATCGGCAGCAGGTGCTTGTTGGTCACCTGCGTCAACGGATTCAGCCGGGTGCCGAGCCCCCCTGCCAGGATCACCCCCTTCATCCGTTATGCCTCGAGCGCAGATTCATTGCCGGCAGACAAATCGAAGTGTCATGGGGCCATCCGATTCCAGTCGAACCGGATCGCCGGAGCCTGCCAGTCGGCCCGATATTCGTCCGGCGTCTCGTAGTTGTAAACCACCGTTGGGAGGTTCATGATCATCGTCTCCCCGCCGGCCGGATCGCACCCCTTGAAGCCGTGGAAAACGCCGATCGGGATCTTCAGCAGAAAGGGGTCCTGCGGCATCATCCAGAACTCCTCGATCCTCCCCTGGGTCGGGGAACCGTCCCGGGCGTCGTACAGCCCGACCAGCGCCTGACCGAACAGGCAGACCCAGTGATCGGCCTGCAGTTTGTGGTAATGCCAGGCCTTGACGACGCCGGCCTTCGCGGTCGTCACATAGACCTGTCCGAATTTTTCGAAGAGGGAATCGTCCGACCGGAGGATCTCCATCAACCGGCCCCGCTCATCCGGGATCACCTTGAGCTGCTTGATCCGGACGCCATCGATCCGGGGGGTCGGAGCGTTCATGCGTCCGCCCCGTTGCCCATCCCGACATACCGGAAGCCGAAGCGGCGGATCTGCGCCGGATCGTACAGGTTCCGGCCGTCCGCCAGGACAGCCCGCCGCATCGCCCGCTTGATCCGGCGGAAATCCAACTCCTTGAACTCATTCCATTCGGTGATCAGGGCCAAACAGTCGCACCCCTCGGCCAACCGGTACGGATCGGGGGCCAGGAGCACCCCGGGCAGCAGCGGGCCGGCCTCGGTCATCGCCTGCGGGTCATAGGCCCGGACCCGGGCGCCCCCCTTCCGCAGCGCCCGGACGATCGAAATCGCGGGGGCAAAACGCATGTCGTCGGTGTCCGGCTTGAAGGCCAGCCCCAACAACCCGATCGTCCGGCCCCGCAATCCGCCGAGCGCTTTTCGGATCTTCCCGACAAACAGCTCCGGCATCCGCCGATTGATCCCCTGCACCGCCTTGAGCAGCTTCGGGTCCACCCCCCGGCGCTTAGCGATGTGAATGAACGCCTCCAGATCCTTGGGGAAACAGAAGCCGCCGAAGCCGATCCCGGCGTTCAGAAAAGCCGGCCCGATCCGGGGATCCAGCCCCATCCCGGCGGCCACTTGCCGGACATCGGCCCCGACTTGACCGCACAGCTCCCCGACCGCGTTGATGAAGGAGATCTTGGTGGAGAGAAAAGCGTTGGAGGCGTGCTTGATCAGCTCGGCGCTCCCAATGTCGGTCACCAGGAGCTTCGCCCGGAACGGTTTGTACAGCTCTTCCAGAAGGCGCCGGGCTCGGGCCGATTCGACACCGACCACGATCCGGTCCGGCTCCAGGAAGTCCCGAACCGCCGATCCCTCTCGGAGAAACTCCGGATTGGAAGCGACATCGAAGGGGACCCCGCGCGGCGCCGATCCCCGCAGCACCCGCTTGAGCCAGCGGCCGGTCTCCACCGGAACGGTGGACTTTTCAACGATCAGGCGGTGCGATAGCATCGCCCGGCCGATCGAGCGGACCACCTTCCCGACCGTCGAAAGGTCCGCACTGCCGTCCGGCTTGGGGGGCGTCCCCACCGCGATGAAGATCACCCGGCCGTGCCGGACCCCCGCCGCCAGATCGGAATCGAAACGAAGCCGTCCCCGGGACGCGTTCTCGGTCACCAAGACCTGCAGGCGGGGCTCATAAAATGGGATCCGAGCGGCCTGAAGCCCCTTGACCCGCTCCAGGTCGTTGTCCACGCAAAGGACTGTGTGGCCCAGCTCCGCGAAACAGGCCCCGGTCACCAAGCCCACATGCCCGGCTCCGACGACGGTGATTTTCATGGGGCGTATTCTATCATCATTGTTTGGGGAAGTTCCGGCCGGCCTTCGGCTGGTGGTATCCCTTCTGGAACTCGAACGGCATGTCCGGGAAAGCCTTCAGCCGGAACAGCAGCAGCAGCGTCTCCCCCTCCTGCCGCTCAATACCGTAGATCAATTCGGCGGTCCATTCGTGAAAATCCCGCCGGATGCGGAACTGCTGATCAGCGAAATCGTAGATCTTCTTGACCACCCGGCTGTCGGTCGGAGAGGTTTCGGTCACGAACCGCTTCACATCGAGGGCATGGTAATAGCCGATCCGCCACTTGGGCCCCAAATCAAATTCCGTGCTCATCGTCAACTGGGAGCTGGTGTTCCGGGTGTAGCGCCAGCCCAGCCCCAGTACCCAGGGCAGCTCATTGTATTGGTTGTCCTTCCCGCTGTATTCCCCCGCGGAGATCGCCGAGGTTGTCAGCCCTCCGACATTCGGCCGGAAGACCAAATCGGCATTGAACGCCGTCATCTTCCCGATATGGGGATCGATTGTGGCGTCCGATTCGACCCGAAGCCAGTCGTAGGGAACCGCCTCGAGATCCATCGTCAGGTCGTTCCACTCCCCCCCGACCCCGTCGGCCCCCTCCAAATCGTATCGAATTTCGGTGATGAAGCGGGCCAGGTCCACCTTCTGCCACTCCCCGTCCACGAGCCGTTTGGTCTGAAACTTCTGCTCAATGCTGGGCCGGACCGTGTTGGATTTTTCCAGCGTGGAGCCCCGCAGTTGGGCGGAATCAATCGTCGGCTTCCCCTGATAAGAATAGGTGACGGCCGGCGTGATGATGTGCCGCAGCTTGTGGATGTTGAGCCCCAGCCAGTTGGTCTCGATCGGAAAAACGCGGAACAGCCGGGTGTTCAATTCGATCCCCCCGCCGCCGGCCTGTCGGAACTGGGGCGCCTGCTGTTGGGCCCCCTTGGAATAGGCGGTATGCCGGAATTGGGCGAAGGGCCTTAAGTTCAGCCAATTGAACCAGCGCATCGGGTGGTACAGCTCCTGGGTCATGTCGAAGACATGGAGGGAGTTCTCGGTCCCATCCACTGCGTCCTTGGTGTTGGAATGCTCGTAGATCCAGTCGGACTGGTAATACCAGGATTCCTGACGGTCCAGGGTGCCGGCCGGATCGGCAGGGGCCGCGGCAGCGGCCTGT
>PCVW01000041.1:12520-14083 GCA_002787095.1 Candidatus Omnitrophica bacterium CG11_big_fil_rev_8_21_14_0_20_64_10
AGATTGATCTGCGGCAGCGACTGCGCCTTGGATTCGAACCGGTTGCTGCGCCAACTGGTGAAGACATTCAGCCCATACCAGGAGGTGGAGCGAACGAACTCGGCGAAGGTGTCTCCCGGGCCATTCTGCGCCTCGAACTCCTTTTCGAAGAAGTCCTGCAGGAAGCTGGGGTCCTTGGTCCGGTTGATCTCCAGATTAAAGCGGCCGACATCCTCAATGTCCCAGCGATGTCTCAACTGGAAACGATACCGTTCCTTCTCGGTCGTCGGCCGGTCGTCATCCGGTGAAGTGAAACTGCTGTAGAAATGGTCCCGCTGCAGCAGCCGTTCGTGCGTGTAGTATTCCCGGAAGATCCCCTCCCCGCCGTTGGGAATCCGGTAATTGAGATCAATCCCGGTCGCCCAATCCCGTTTCTCCCGATAGTCGATGTGAAACCGCCCCTGCAGATCCTCGTTCACATAAACCCGCCATGCGCTCAACAGGAAGAGGCCCCAGTTCTTGTCCTTCCCGGGGATCAGCGTGACGCGGGGCCGCTTGTCGTCCAGCAGATGGGTGTAGGAGGGAAGGTACAGAACCGGCACCGAGCCGATCCGCATGATGACCCGCTTCATCACGACCCGGTCGTCGAGGAAAACCTGCGCCCGCCGCCCTTCGAAACGGGTGTGGGGCTCCTCAAAATCGCAGGTCGTGACATAGCCCCGCTCGTGCAGAAACGAGGTCGGAGCGGTCATTGTCCCCTCATCGGAAACGCTCCGCCAGGGGCCGGCCTCCCCCTCCGCCCGGACCACCGTCCCCTTGCCGGTCTTGAAGTTGTAGAGGATCTCATCCCCCTTCATCAGGCCGTCCGGCTGGACCAGGCGGACCCGGCCGGTGAGGTAGGCGTCCTTGGACTGCAGGTAGATGACCGCCCGGTCGCAGGTCAGCTTCATCGTCTGGTAGGTGCCGGTCACATGGCCGGAGGCGACCACCTTCCCTTCGGTATCAAAATACTCGACCAGGTCGCCGGTCACCGAAACCGGCTCATTCCCGGAGGCCTTGGGAACAATCACTGCTTCGGGGTCGGGCGCCTCGGCCTCGGGCGCCTCCTCCGGCCGAACCTCTTGCGATGAAACCTCCTCCGCGAAAACCGCCGGCTGAAGGAGACCCGCCGCCAAAAAAATAGACAGGAGGAAGAACCCCCGGAGCAATCGTCTCACGCGCCGACGCCCCGAGCCAGCAAACCGGCCCCAATCAAGCCGGCCGACTCTCCAAGCTTCGCCGGAAGAATTTTGACATCCCGCAGGCTCCGAATCGCCCGCTGCCGAACGGTCCGGCGCATCGGCTCCAGAATCCAGCGGCCGGCCTTGGCGATCCCGCCGCCGACCACGATCCGTTCCGGATCCAGCAGATTCACCACGCCGGCCAGCGCCCATCCGACCCGCTCCCCGGCGCCGGCCCAAACCTGCCGGGCGTAAGGATCCCCCAGCCGGCAGGCGGCATCGATCATCTCCGGCGTCAACCGGCTGGGGCGCCCTTCGGTCAATGCCCGAAGCTTCGTTCGAACCCCCCGCCTCAGATCCGATC
>PCVW01000050.1:0-13561 GCA_002787095.1 Candidatus Omnitrophica bacterium CG11_big_fil_rev_8_21_14_0_20_64_10
AGGGAGGAGATTGAAGAACAGCTGGAAGAGGCAGTCCTGGCGGAGACGCCGGGGCTGACCGGCCCCCTCCCGGCGCTGGGAACGATCGCCCACCTCTCCCCGCTGCTCGGCTTGTTGGGGACGGTGACCGGGCTGGTCAAATCCTTCCAGACGATCCAACTCAAGGCCGTCTCCGCCGCGCCGGTCAACCCGGCCGACCTGGCCGGCGGCATCTGGGAAGCGCTGCTGACAACCGTCTTCGGACTGGCGGTGGCCATCCCGGCTTACGCGCTGTACAACTACTTCGCCCACCGGGTCAACCTCCTGAACCGGCAGATGGAAGGAGCAATCGCCCCGCTGGCCCGAACACTCGCAGGAACGCCGGACTCCAAATGAGACGGACGGGACGGGAACTGCTGCCTCTCTCGATCCGAATGGACATCACCTCCCTGATCGACATCGTTTTCCTTCTCCTGGTTTTTTTCATGCTGACCTCCAGCTTCAGCGCGCAAAGCGGCGTGCAGGTCCATCTGCCCCGGGCGGTCACCGCCGATATCCGGACCCGGGAAAATCTCACGATCACGATCTCGTCCGGCAATCTCCTTCACCTGGGAGAGCGGATCGTGACGCTGCGGGAGCTCCGGGAACGACTCGAGCGGGAAGCGGGCGGGCAACGCCCGATCCTAATCCGGGCCGACAAAACCGCCGCCCTCGGCCGGGTCGTGGAGGTCTGGGATCTCTGCCGGACGCTGGGCATCACCCAGGTCAACATCGCAACGCAGGAAAGTGGAGAAGGGGGTTTTTAAGATGCCGACCGCCGTCCGACTCTTCCTGACCACGGTCGCCACGCCGGCGCAAGCCCGGAAACTGGCCCGTCTGCTGATCGCCCGCCGGGCGGCCGCCTGCGTCAGCATCCTGCCCGGCGCCGAGTCGCACTACTGCTGGAAGGGAAGGATCTTGCGGGAAAAGGAATGCCTGCTGCTGATCAAAAGCTCCCGGAATCCCGCCCAGGTCCGAGCGTTGATCCGGGACCACCACCCTTACGAACTTCCGGAACTGATCGCTCTGCCGATCGGATGGGGAGAGCCGGGCTATCTGGCCTGGGTTCGGGAGACAACCCGATGAACGGGCCGATTCTCTTTTGGGTTGACAAAGCCCCTCAAGAAGCAGAAAATAGCCCCAAGTCGTATCAAACCATGTCAGGGACGACCAGAGGGAAACTTCGATTTATGGTCAACAGAAAAAGCTATCTGACAGCCAAGGAGATGGCGGCCGCGCTCGGGATCTCCAAGCAAACCCTGATCCGTTACGAACAGAAGGGGATCTTCCCGAAAGCCCACCGCAATCAGGTCAATCGCTGGCGGGAATACACCTCGAAGGACCTGCAGGTCCTTCAGAAAATTATGGGGAGATCCTAGTCCGATGCCTTCCGCCTCCATCGGCCTTTACCTCGGCGCCGGCAACGCGGAGCTGGTCGTTCTTGGAGGAAGCGGAAAGAACCCCCGGCTGATTGGGTCGGCCTCCATCCCGTTCAAAGGAGCTTTCGGACTCTCCGAGCGGCCTCAGAGCGCTCCCCCCGTTCCCGAGGAAGGAGCGTCCCCGGCCATTCGTCCCAGGGGCCAGGATGAAAAGGACAATGTCGACCAACTCCAGGAGTTGCTGGCCAAGATCAAGCTGCCGAACAACAAGGTCCATGTATCGGTCGCCTCCGAAGCGATCGTGATCCGGTACTTCCAGATGCCGCAGCTGCCGCCGGCCGAGCGAAAGATGGCGGTGACCTTCGAAGCCAAGAAATACCTTCCCTTCAAGCTCGAGGATCTCGTCTCCGATTACCAAGTCGTCACGAGCAAGACCGATCCGACGGTCATGCGGGTCATGTTCTACGGAATCCGCAAGGGGATCGCCCACAGCTATGTGCAGATGCTGGAATCGGCGAAGCTGGCGCCCCAATCCCTGGAGGCGATGCCGGTCAGTCTGATGCGGCTGCTCCGTCAGGCTCAGATCGCGCCGGCGGACAAGGCGGTGGCGGCGGTCTTCGTGGAGCCGGGCGCCGCTTCCATCACGGTCTTCCGGGACAACCTCCTCTACCTGAGCCGCAATGTCACGATCCTCTCCGAACCCGAGGAAACTCCGGCGGCGCCCGAAACGCCTCAGCCGACGACGGAAGGACCCCTCTCGCCGGAGCTGATTGAAGCCCTCCTCAACGAGGCCCGGGTTTCCCTGGATTACTACCGCCGCCGGTTCCTTGGAGAACCGCAGGTGGCCAAGATGGTCCTGCTGGGGAAGGGAGTGACGCCGGCCCTCGCCGAACAGCTGTCCAACAGCATGGATGTTCCGGTTGAGATTGGGGAACCGTTCCAGAAGATCACCGGGATCCAAAACCTGTCGAGCCATTTCGCGCCGGCCGTGGGACTGGCCCTGCGCGGGCTGGAGCGCCGGGAAGACGACATCACCCTGCTGCCGCCGGAGGTCCGGCCGGTCCAGCGGGACCTGCTGAAATTGGCTCTTGTGGAGGGAGGGATCGCGCTTCTGCTGCTGGTGCTGCTGGGAAGCTTGACCTCCGCCGACATCCGCTCCTGGGAGGACAAGATCCGAGGGGAACAGCAGGGGCAGCGCCTGCCCCCCGGGGTGACCCGGCAGATGGACGCCGCCTCCCTGCAGCGGGTCCGGCAGGAGCAGCAGCAGCGGCTCCAGTTCGTCAAGGCGATCGCCGAACCGTCCGGAAAAACCTCCACGCTTCTTCAGGAAATGACCCGTCTACTTCCGGAGGAGGGGTGGCTGCAGGAACTGCATCTGGAGGACACCTTTCTGCCGCCGCTGGATCCGGACGACCTGGAGGCGAACCGGAAGCAACTGATCCGCCTCAACGGCTCTTCCTACAGCGGCAACCGGGACCGGGAACTGGAAGGAATCAACAGCTTCGTCGCCTCCCTGCGGAAGAGTCCGGAGTTCGGCCTTTTCTACTCGGTCTTCAACCTGGACTCCGCTCTGCGCAAAGAGTTCATCTATCCCGATCTGGAGGTGACCCAGTTCAGCGTCTCCGGGGCCAGTGAACTGGATGACCTCCGGGAAGCGCAGCGGAGCGGCCCGATCCGCCGCTCCGGAAGCCGGAGACGACGCTGATGCCGCCTCCGCAGCCGGCCAAAAAAAAATCGCTCGACGAAAGCTTGGCGCAGATATTCGGCGGCCTGAACCGGGTCCAGCGAATGGGGCTGGTGACCGCCGGAATCATTCTGCTGACGCTGCTCCTGGGCTACAGCAACATCTATGGTCCCTGGCAGAACCGCCGGGAGACCCTCCGAAGACAGCATGGTGAAGAACAGAGCCGCTCAGACCGATTGGTTGACATCCAGCGGCAAGCCGAAGCATTGGGCAAGGAGGAGGGGGAGGCCCTCTTCACGGGCGGCACACCGGCTCTGACCAGCGAGGTGTCCCGGATTGCCAGCACCATCGGGGTGGAGATCGAGTCGGTCGCCCCCCGACCGGCGGCGGCGTTCGGGCCTTACCTCCGCTCTCAAATCGAGGTGGAAGCCACCTCTACCTTCTCCCAGTTGCTGACCTTTTTGAGCGCTCTGGAGGAGTACCGTCCCCGACTGATGGTGGATGTGATGGACATCGAGTCGGTCATCGACCCGCAAACCGAAGTGCTGCAGGGGAGAGCCAGTCTCCTCCAAAACCGCTCCCGTCGGCGGCCCGGCGGAGAGCCGGAGGGGCAGGAGATGAGCCTTGAAGAACGGATCCTGGAGGCGGTCCAGGACAGCCGGCGCCGAACCCGGATGCAGATCTCTGTTTTCTCGAAACGGGAGCCCGCCAACTGATGGGCCGCTCCCGGATTCTCCAAATATTGGTGGTGCTGTTGCTGCTGGCCTTCATCACAATCGGGGGGCTGACCTGGTGGACCGCTCAATCCACGCCCCGCGTTCCCCAAAAACCGGCGGTTCCGCCTCGAAGGCCCGCCCCAACGGCGACCCCCGAAGCGCCGCCCGAGAGACCGGCCGCGCCTCAGCCGGAAACCCCTTCTCCCTCAGCAGAGCCCAGCGGAGACCCTGGACTGCTGCAGCAGATGTTGACCCATTTGGGCGGAACGCCCGATCCAGGCCAGACGCCCGACCTGTTCGGCGCCCGGCCGGCCCGGACCGGCGGCGGACGGGATCCGTTCGGCTTTCCGGAAAGCTTTCAGAACGAGATTCGGCGCCGCCATTTGAAGGCCACCCAGCCGCAGACCCGTCCCGAGCCAGAGACCTCCGAGCAAGCGCCGCTGCCTCCCTTGCCGCCCATACAGCTGCAGGGAATCTTCTGGGGGATCGCGGAACCGCAGGCCATCGTGAACCGAAAAACGGTCCGGGTAGGGGATATGGTGGACCAGGCCAAGGTCGTCTCCATCAGCCGGGAAGGAGTCCGCTTCCTCTATCAGGATCATGAGTACCTTGTGGAACTGCCGTCGGCCGCCGAATCGGGACCCAGCGTGGGATTCGGCCAGCCCCAAGGGCAGCGGGTCAGGCTTCGATAACTTGGAACAACATTTGAGAAAGGGGGGATGCTTGATGCGTCGGTGGATTAGATTGGGGATCGCGTTGGGGTTGTTGGCGGCGGCGCCGGCTGCCGGGCAGTCCGGCGCTCAAACGAGTCAAACGATTTCATTGGATCTGACCAACGCCTTCCTGGAGGATGTCCTCAAGCTTCTCTCCAAGGAATCCGGCATGAATTTCGTCGCTTCCCAGGCCGTTCGGGACCAGACGATCACCACCTACATGAACGAGGTCCCCATCCATGCGGCGATCGAGAGCCTGCTGGAGGCCAACCGACTGACCTTGAAACAGCGGGGAGGCGGCAACCTGTATGTGGTCGTTCCCTCGTCCGAACCGGAGGTTCAGACGATGACGAAGGTCTTTCCCCTGAAATACGCCCGGGTCCTGCCGACCGCCGGGGAGTTGTTCACGAGCTTCGGCCTATCCGGTTCCCTGATCCAGCAGGGACTGAACACCGGCGGATCCGGCGGCTCGACCAGTTCCAGCACGATCGGCGGAAGCGCCGGCGGCCTGGGAGGCGGCGCCGGCTCCGAGGAAACGGGGATCTCGAACATCATCAGCTCCCTGTTGACCGAACATGGTTCGGTCGTGACCGATCCGAGAACCAATTCCCTGATCGTCACCGATATTCCGGAGCGTTTCCCAGTGATCGAGGAGACGATCGCCAAGCTGGATGTCCGGCCCAAGCAGATCTACATCGAGGCGGAGGTGCTGGAGGTGACCCTCGACACCCTGCGCCGGATCGGGATCGAATACGGCGATTCGGCCGGACAATTGCTGACCTACAGCGGTTTCTCCCGGACGACCGCCTTTCCCTTCTCGCAGTCGCTGTTCACCAACGCCAGCCGGACCGACACGCTGGGGACTTTTTCGGGCGGCGACATCAACGCCCTCCTGAAGCTGCTGGCAACCGAGTCGGATGTCAAGTTCCTGGCCCGGCCGCGCCTCATGACCCTCTCCGGGGAGGTGGCGGAGATCCAGATCGTGGAGGACACCTCCTCGGGGCTGGTCACGACCTCCCAAAACGATACCGGAACGATCACCGAATCGGTGGAGCGCAGCACGGTCGGAACGATCCTGCGGGTCACCCCGATCGTCAACGACGACAAATACATCACGATGGTGATCGAACCGGAGGTCTCCCGCGTTGTCGCCTCCAGCAAGTTCTCCAACTTCCTCGACCCGCATCGCCGGACGGCCCGAACCACCGTGATGATCGAAGACACCCAAACCGCAATGATCGCAGGGCTGATCTCGACGGAAGATACGGAAACGACCCGACGGATTCCGGGCCTCGGGGATCTGCCGATCATCGGCATCCCGTTCCGCCGAGCCGACGCCGAACGGGAGCACACCGAGGTGATCCTGTTCATCACCCCCACGATCATGCGGGAGCAGGCCGAAGTTCAGGCCGACCTTTCGATCCTGCAGGGCCGGGAACTGGCGCCCCTGAACGACGCCAGCACCCGGGAGGTCGAGACCCTGCGCAGGCGGGCCGTCAAGAACCGCGCCATCGGGGAGACCTTCGAGCTGCTGGGGCGGTAACCCCCCGGCGAAGAACCCATGGCCGTCAAGACGCAGATTCGACTCGGGGAGATCCTGATCAAGCAGCAGCTGATCACTGAGGTTCAGCTGCAGGAAGCGATCAAGTATCAGAAGACCAAGGGGATCCGGCTCGGGGAGGCGCTGATCGAGCTGGGCCACATCACCGATCTCCAGCTGGGTCAGGCGCTGGCCCGCCAATTGGGCCTGCCGTTCTACAGTCTGGCCAAGAAGGAGCTGGTCCAGGAAGCCGACCCGAAATTGAAAACGATTTTCCCGGAGCGCCTGCTGCGGGAAAACGGCATCCTCCCCCTGAGGATCGAAAAGAACACCCTCGTCCTGGCACTGGCCGATCCGCTGGACCTGGTGCTTCTGGACAACCTGCGGGACATCTGTGGTTATCCGATCCGCCCCGTGGTGGCCACCAAGTTCGATCTCATGCAGGCGATCCAGACCACTTATACCGGCGGCGGAGCAGCCGGCAGCGGCCTGGTGGATCTGGGAGAAGGGGCCGACGAGGGGCTGTTGGAGCAGGCCGGGGGGGAGCAGGTGGTCAAGATGGTGGACCAGTTCCTCCTGGAAGCGGTCAACACCCGGGCCAGCGACATTCATGTCGAGCCCCAGGAAGAGAAGCTCTCGATCCGTTTCCGGATCGACGGCGTCCTCTTCCCGATCAATCCCCCCTCCCCCAAGCTGATGCTGGCGATCATCTCCCGGATCAAGATCATGTCCAAGATGGACATCGCCGAGAAGCGGCTGCCGCAGGACGGCGGATTCACCGCGAAATTCGGCAATCGAACGATCGACTTCCGGGTCTCCACCATCCCGGTGGTCAGCGGGGAGAAGGTCGTCATCCGGCTGCTGGACAAGGGGGCCCTGGTCACCGATTTCACCAAGCTGGGAATGGATGGACAGGCCCTCACCGATTACGAAAAGGGGATCACCGCCCCCTTCGGACTGATCTTCATCACCGGACCGACCGGAAGCGGGAAATCCACGACACTGTACGCGACGCTGACCAAACTCAACTCCCCCAAGAAAAACCTGCTTTCGATTGAGGACCCGGTCGAGTACAAGGTGGAGGGGATCAACCAGGTCCAGGCCAAACCGCAGATCGGGCTCACCTTCGCGGCGGGGCTCAAATCCTTCCTCCGGCAGGACCCCGACATCATCATGGTGGGGGAGGTGCGGGACCTGGAGACCGCCGAGATTTGCGTCCGGGCGGCCCTGACCGGCCACCTCGTGCTCTCCACCCTGCACACCAACGACTCCGTTTCCGCGGTCACCCGGCTGGTAGATTTGGGCATCGAGCCGTTTCTGCTCTCCCCCTCGCTGGTCCTGATCGTGGCCCAGCGGCTGATCCGTCGGCTCTGTCCCGACTGCAAACAACAGCAGGCGCCTCCGGAATCGATCGCCAAGAAGATTCAACTTCCGGAGGGGACCTATTTCGAGCCGAAGGGCTGTGAGAACTGCCGAAACACCGGCTACCGGGGACGGATCGGTCTGTATGAAGTCTTCCGGATCACTCCCAAGATCCGGGAGATGATCGGCCGCAACGCCCAGCCGGAGGAGCTGCTGGAGGAGGCCAAAAAGAACGGCCTGAAGACCCTTTTTGACTGCGGTCTGGAGCAGGCGGCCCAGGGGCTGACCTCGATGGAAGAGGTCATGGGCGTGGTGCTGGGAAACCTCTAGGATGGGCTACTTCGGATATGTCACCCGGACCTCGACCGGGAAGTCGGAGAAGGGGACGATCGAAGCCGGCTCCCGGGATGAAGCCGTCTCCCTGCTGCAGGGCAGGGACCTGATCGTCATCTCCCTCCAGGAAGTTCGAGGCGGAGGAGGGGCCGGCAGCGGAACGACCGCCCGCCCGATGGGCCGCAAGCAATACAACCGGGTCACCTCCGGGGATCTGATCATCTTCGCCCGGTCGCTGGCGGCGATGACCGAAGCGGGGCTGCCGCTGTTGGGGGGGTTGGAGGTGGTGGCCTCCCAGACCCGCTCCCGGAAACTGCAGTTGGCGCTGGATCAGATCGTGCAGGACATTCGAGGGGGCTCCACCCTCCGAGACGCAGTCGCCAAACACAATACGATTTTTTCCAACTTCTGGATCAGTCTCATCGAGATGGGGGAGGCCTCCGGCCAGTTGACCCGCGCGCTGGAGCAGATCGCGATCCATCTGGAAAAAAGCTCCGCAGTCCAGCGAAAGGTGATCTCAGCCCTCTTCTATCCGGTGATCCTCGTGATCGTGGCCGTCTGCGCGATCCTGGGTTTCCTGCTGTTCATCATCCCCAACTTCGCGAACCTGTACGGCTCCATGAACGCCGAGCTGCCGGCCCTGACCCGGTGGGTGCTGGCCGCCTCGGATTTGCTGCAGCACAACTTCCTGCTGGGCTTTGGAGGGCTGGCGCTGGGCTTCTTTCTTTTCAAGCGGTACGCCGCCACCCCGCATGGACGATGGCAGCTGGACAAGATGTCCCTTCGGCTCCCCCTGTTCGGTCCGCTCTTTCAGGCCATCTCAGCCCAAGAGGTGACCTCCAACCTTTCAACGCTCCTCAAAGCCGGGGTGCCGATCCTGCACGCGCTGGACATCGTGATTTCCGGCTGCCGGAACAAGGTGGTGGCCTCCGTGATCGAATACATGCGCACGGGGGCCCGGGAAGGGCGTCCGTTGGCCGAACCCCTCTCCCGCAGCGACGTCTTCCCGCCGATGGTGGCCCAGATGATCGCTGTTGGAGAGCAGACGGGGAAGCTGCCCACGATGTTGACCGAAGCAGCCAATTTCTACGAGGAACAGGTCAGCACCACGGTGGAGCGGATGATGTCCATGCTGGAGCCGATCATGCTGATCGTGATGGGGGTGGTGGTCGGGGTCCTGTTAATCTCGATGTATTTGCCCATTATCAACCTATCCAATGTCTTTTAACGAACTTGGGGCTTTTGCACAAAAACGCAGAGAAGAGGGAAGAAACAGCGTTAAGAATTGTTGTCCGATGTGGAGTGTGGTTTAATAGGTTCCCATTGCGGGAAGTGAGTCAGAAAAAGGAGGAGTGTTCGATGTTGAAGCAGAACAAAGGGTTCACGCTGATCGAGCTTCTGGTGGTCGTCGTCATCGTGGGGCTTCTGGCCACGATCGCGATCCCGCAGTTCCAGAACGCGATGGAGAAGGCCAAGGAGGCCGAGGCCCGCAAGATCCTGGGGTCCATCTATCAGGCGCAGCTGCTGTACAACACGGAGAATCCCAGCAAGTATGCCAAGCAGTTCTCCGACCTGATGGTTACCGCCCCGACTGCGGCCACCACGGCCCATTATTTCACCTACGCGATCGGCTCCTCCGGCACCAGCTGGACGGCCACCGCGAGCCGAACCACCGCGGGCGGCCGGGACAATGTGACCGCTGCCAACAAGTACACGGTTACGATCAACCAGAACGGCACCATCAGCCGGCAGTAAACGGAGCTGACGCCGGAGCGGTTGTTTGCCTTCGATGAGAGCCGGGGTGCCGGTTTCTCTCTTGAGCCGCCGCGGGGGAAGGGGGTTCACCCTCGTGGAGCTGTTGATCACCGTGCTGATCATCGGCTTGGTCAGCACGGTGGCTTTTCCTTCCTACCAACGAATGCTGGAGGGGGGGCGGGTCAAGGAAAGCCGAGCCGTTCTGGCCTCCATCTATGAGGCAGAACGGCTTTACCGGCTGGACAACGGCGCCTACGGCGGCCTGCCGGACCTGTTGGGGCGGGGCTATTTGATGGAGGACCCCGACACCTCAACGGAGTGGAGTTACGCCGTCACTTTTCCGGGCGCGGGCCGGTACAACGCGACGGCGACCCGGCAAGGTGGAGGCAGCGGCTACGCCGGAACAACCGTAACCATCAACGAGACGGAGACCTATGGCGGGACCCATCCGCTCTGGAATAAATGAGACGGAGCAAGCCATGCGGCTTCCGATCGCCCAAATAACTCAACGGGCCGGTAGCTCAGTTGGGAGAGCGCGTGAATCGCACTCACGAGGTCAGGGGTTCGACTCCCCTCCGGTCCAACTGAGTTTCAGAGTCGAACCCCAAGGGGGTGCGGGGGAGGCCGTCCCCCGCGCGACTGCCGAAGGCAGGCGTTTCAAGGAGAGGAATAATAAGGGGAACCATAGGGGTTCCCCTTATGGAGTCCGACGAAGTCGGACGACGGTCGACTCCCCTCCGGTCCACGGCTTCACCTTGGTGGAGCTTTTGGTGGTGGTGGTCATCATCGGCCTGTTGGCCACGCTGGCCTTCGGCGGACTCCAGCGAGCGGTGGAAAAGGGCCGGGAAAAGGAGGCCCGCCTCATGCTGGGGACCCTTTATCAAGCGGAGGAAATCTACTACACCGAACACAAGACCTACACCGACGACGCGAACGAACTGGACACCACCTCCGTTCCGAACGACAACTCGGTGGACCATTTCTACAAATACCGAGTGGTCAGCGCCGACAGCAACGGTTTCCTGCTGGAAGCCATCAGGAAAACCGGGACCGACATCGGGAAGGATCCTTTGGGGGAGACCGCCTATACCGTAACGCTGGACGAGACGGGAAGGTATTCTGTTAACTATCCCTAAACTATGGTAGACTGAGACTCCTATGAGCGTTCCCAGATCCCTTCGAAACAGACGCCGCCGCAAGCGGTTTTCCGGGAAACCGCACCGCGCCGCCCCGAAAAGGCAGGGGAAGTGATCTCTCCCGATTTTCGGGCGGCCGAACGCCGGGGCCGAACCCGTTACCGGATCCGAATCCCCTTTACGCTGAAAGGGAACGGCGATCCGGTCCAGGGCACCACCCGCAACATCTCCCTGCTGGGCATCTCCGCCTACAGCAAAGGGCCCGTGGACCAAGTCCGGCCGGTGGACTGCTGTCTGGAAATTCCCGCCTCCTCCGGACGCCAGGTCATCGCCCGGGGGACGGTGACCCGTTGCCACCCCATGGCCCATCCAAACCCAGACGGTTCGTTTGAGATCGGGGTCTTTTTCCGAGAATTCCGGCTGGAAGACGAGAAGACCCTGACCCACTACCTGGAATCGGTCTCCTCCAAAGAACAAGCCGAGATCGCGACCGCCTACAAAGAACTGAAAAAGAAGCTGGCCGATCGGAAGCGCCGCAAGCAGGCGGAACTCCGAAAGAAACGACTGAAACGGCTGGCCCGGCTCCGGAAGAAACAGTGGCGGGAAGCGGATGTCCGCAAGAAGAAACTGGCGCGGGCGGCCAAGAAGGCCGCCGCCCGCAAGCCCTCGGCCGCCTCCAAAAAACCGGCCGCTTCCAAAGCCCGCCCCGCCCCGAAAAAGCGGTAGGGGCGGGGGGCATGCCCAAGACCTACCGTCTGACCCCGGCCCCGGGTGACCCGACCCGGAAAGTCCCCTTCGAGAAGGAGCTCAACGCCGAACAGTTCCGGGTCGTTACCTCCGGCGCCGGCCCCAAGCTGGTGTTGGCCGGTCCCGGCAGCGGAAAAACCCGGACCCTGACCTACCGGGTCGCTTTCCTCATCCATCAGGGGATCCCGGCCCGAAACATCCTGCTGATGACCTTCACAGTCAAGGCGGCCCGAGAGATGCTCGGCCGGGTGGAACAGATCCTCGGCAGCCGTCCGGAAGGGCTTTGGGGCGGAACCTTCCATCACATCGCCAACCGCCTCCTGAGGCAGCACGCGCAGCGCATCGGCCTCACCCCTCATTTCAGCATCCTGGACGAAGAGGATGTCCGGGATCTGCTTAGCTCCTGCGTCAAGGACCTGAAACTGGACGCCGCCCCCAAACGGTTCCCCAAAGCGGCGGTGATCGAGTCCTGGCTGAGTCTTGCAATCAATACCCGCAGGAACCTGAGCGATGTGGTGGCCGAACAGGGGCCTCAGTTCCTCGATCAGATCACCGACATCGAGCAGGTCGCCGCGCGGTACGCCAAACGCAAGCTCCAGGGCAACGCCGTGGATTACGACGACATGCTGACCCTCTGGCTGAAACTCCTGACCGAGCACCCGGCCGTCCGGGAACAGGTCGCCCGGAACTTCCAGGTGATCCTCGTGGACGAATACCAGGACACCAACCGCCTCCAGTTCGAAATCATCCGGGCGCTCAGCCATCCGCACCGGAACCTGCTGGCGGTCGGAGACGACGCCCAATCCATCTATGCCTTTCGGGGCGCCGACATCAGAAATCTACTGGATTTCCCGAAGGTCTTCCCAGGGACCGAGATCCACCGGCTGGAGACCAACTACCGCTCGACCCCCGAGATTCTGGCCCTCGCCAATGCCTCGATCCAGTTCAACCGGGAGCAGTTCCCGAAAACGCTTCACGCGGTCCGGGAGAGCGGTGAAAAACCGGCCGTGGTGCCGCTCACCGACGGCAAGCAGCAGGCCGCCTTCATCGCCCAGCGGGTCCTGGAACTCCGGGAGGAGGGGATCCCCTTGGCGGAGATCGGCGTTCTGCTGAGGGCCCGCTACCAGGCCGCGGAGCTGGAGATGGAGCTGGCCCGACGCAACCTCCCCTATGTGGTCCGCGGAGGGGTCCGTTTCTTCGAACAGGCCCACATCAAGGATGTGATGGCGCACCTGCGGATTCTGGCCAACCCCCGGGACGCCATGGCCTGGGAACGGATCCTCCGGCTGCAGGAGGGAATCGGGCCGGCCGGAGCCCGCAAGATCTGGGAACGCCTGCTGGAGGCCCCGGAACCGCTCCAAGCCGCGCTGAAGCCCCCAGCCTTTCCGGGACTCTCCGAAAAGGCGACCCGTTCCTTCCGCCGTCTGCAAAAGACGCTGCAGCAGCTGGCGCAGGGAAGGGACCGGAAGCTCTCCGAGCTGATCGGCCTGATCCTGAGCGGCGGTTACGAGGAACAGCTCAAGGAACGCTTCGAAAACGCCCGGGACCGGAGGGAGGACCTGGAGCAACTGATGAACCTGGCGGTCAATTACGGGGAGGTTGACCGTTTTCTGGAGGACTTCACCCTGCGGGAGCCATTCCGCGGGGAGACGATCAAGGGTTGGGAGCCGGAGGACGAGTCGCTGACCGTCTCCACGATCCATCAAGCCAAGGGACTGGAGTGGCGGGCGGTCTTCGTGCTGGGCCTGGCGGAGGGACAGTTCCCCCACGCCAAATCGGTCGAGGAGGAGCGGGAACTGGAGGAGGAGCGACGGCTCTTCTATGTGGCGGTCACCCGGACCCAATCGGAGCTGTATCTGACCTACCCCTTGACCCGGACCACCTATCAGCGGGGGGAGGTGCTGCAGCGACCCTCCACCTTCCTGCAGGAACTTCCGGAAGATGTCTTCGAACTGTGGCGGGTGGGGGAAGAGTCCGCCCCCTTAAGACAGCTCAACCAGCTTTCAGAAGAAGATTCCCAGGAGCCGGAACCGGACTGGCCGATCTAAAAAACCGAATCAGGGCCGATTGTCTCCGTGCGGATTACTGCCGACGGCATTCGTCGAAGTGGAGGCATTCGCAGATCCGCCGGTCCGCCTGTGCCTCGTGATCACTTTCCCGTTGGACCGAATAGCAATT
>PCVW01000050.1:13695-44393 GCA_002787095.1 Candidatus Omnitrophica bacterium CG11_big_fil_rev_8_21_14_0_20_64_10
TCGGAGAAAAGTTTTCAACGGCGCGCCGGCCAGTTGAGGATTCAATGCGTAGGAAACCCCTCCGACAGGCCGACCATCACCATCGAAAGCCGTCGGTGGGGTGGAATCAGAGGGACATTGCAGGATCTTGATGTCATTGTTGATGTAGCGAGGGGGAAGGAAAGCATAGGCCGCCCCCTCCTCTCCCAAAAACTCCCGCCAGAGGGTCTGGGCATGGGCCAGCAGGGTGTAGGGCTTCCGCTCGGAACGGAGCTGAACCAGCGCCCGATCCACGTATTCATGCGGAAGCTCAGACAACCCAGCCGGAAGGGCGTCGTTGTCATAGGCGTAAGTCTTGAGCGCTTGACTGAGCACCTGGAGGTTGGTTTCATCCACCATCGTGGCAGCCCGGTCCCGATATCCCTGGTAACCGGCCACCCCCACCGTCGTCAAGACGCCGACAATGACAACAACTACCAGAAGCTCCGTCAGCGTAAAGGCTTGCGATAATTTTTTTCGCATATTCCGACACCCTCCACACCAGCTAATATACCTGATTCCGGGCTGAAAATGCGATTTTCTTGAGTCCATTCTTGGTTCCTTATGCTAAGCTTCTACCCGTGACCCAGTGGCTGAAAAAGGACATCCCGATCGTTCATCTGGGCCTCCTGGCCGCCGTGCTGGTTCTGGCTTATTTCGGCCTCCTCTTTCGTTCCTCCGCCCTTGAAGGACTGCGCCTGAAGTCGGCCGATGTCTACTGGCAGATCCGGAATGTCTGGATGGCCCCCCCGCCGGAGCTGGACCGGCTCCTTCTGATCACGATTGACGATGAGTCCCAGCAGCGGCTCCACCGCAAATGGCCCTGGGACCGCTCCCTTTACGCCCAACTGTTGGACCGGGTCACCCCGGCGCGGCCCAGTGAAGTCTTCATAGACCTGGTCTTCCACGGAGAGAGCGTTCCGGAGGAGGACCAGGCGCTGGCGGAGGCGATCCGGAACGGGCCGCCGGTCCTTCTGGCCGCCAGCATCGGCGGCCAGGGAAAGCTGGCCGAACCCCTTCCGATTCTGACCGAGGCGGGAGCCCGAATCGGGCTGATCAACAAACCGCGGGACCCCGACCGGGTTGTCCGCCGCTCCCGCTCCGCTGTCTTTTATCCCGGCATGGAGACCCCGCTCTACGCGGTTGAAGCGATGATTTCGGCCCATCTGAAAGAGGTCGGTCCGGAGGGGATCCGCATCGGGGAAGGGCTGTCGATCGGGACGAAACGGATCCCCAGCGATCCGTCCGGCTCAGGGCAGATGGCGATCAATTACCTGGCGAACGCCCGGCAGATTCCGACCCTCTCCTTCTGGGAGCTGATCGAGGGGGAGATCCCGGAGGAGCGAATCCGGGACAAGGTCCTCCTGATCGGCTCCGCCCGGGAAATCACGCACGACATCTACGCCACCCCCTTGGGACTCATGCCCGGCGTGGCGATCAACGCCAACGCGATCCTGACGATCCTGAGCGAACGGTTCGTGCACCCGGTCCCCCCCGTGGTCATCCTGGTCGGCGGCTTCTTCCTCGCCCTGATCATCCTGCTGCTGACCCACTTTCTGCCGCTGCCCCGATCGGCGCTGGCAACCGCGATCCTCGCCGCCGTCGGTTGGGGGGTGGGGCTGGCCGCCAGTTTCATGGATTTCCGGACCGAATTCGCCTCCACGATCCTGATCGCGGCCTCCGCCTGGCTGACCGGGGCCGGCTACAAATATTCGGTCGTGATCGCCTCAACCCTCCGGCTGCACCGGCGGGCGATCACCGACACCCTAACCGGAGCGCTGACCCCCCGTTATTTCCAGCTCTGCATCGAGAACCACACCGCGGCCCGGCGCTTCCGAAAGCAGCCGGTCAGCCTCATCCTGATCCAGACCGAAAAACTGTCGGCAGCCACCGGAAGCCGATCCTGGGAAAACATCCTCAACGACCTGAGGGAGTTGGTCACCGCCCTCCAGCAGTTCCGGGGCAGGGGAGGCCTGGTCGGTCGGGTGACGGAAGACCGGTTCGGCCTCTTTCTGCCGGGGATCGCCTTCGCGCAGGCCAAGGAACTCGTGGAGACGATTCGGGAAAAGCTGGGACGGCTCGCCGACCGGGTCTGCTACAGCGTGATCTCCTCCGAGATCGCCCCGAACCGGCTCGGCCGGCATCTGCTGCGCTATGCCGAGGCGACCCTGGCCCGGGCCAAACGCAAGGGATGGGGAACCGTGGAGATCTTCGATCCGACCCGGGACCACGCGGTCATCGAGAAGGCCGGCCTCGGCGCGGGGGAAGGGGCGCTCGCCCAACTGGAGGAGGTTGCCGGCGAGATGGAGGAGAAAAACCGGGCGCTGCAGAAGGCGCTGGAGGAGTTGCACCGGGCCAATGAGGAGCTCAAGGCTTCCTTCCTGGAGGTGACCAAATCCCTGGTGATGGCGATGCACTCCAAGGATGCCTATACCGCCGGACACCTGGGGCGGGTCTCCCGCTACTCGGCCCGGCTGGCGGAGGTGTGCGGCCTGCCGGAGGAGGAGGTGGAGGCGGTGCGGGAGGCGGCCCTGCTGCATGACATCGGGAAGATGCACCTGCCGGACGAGATCCTTCACAAGGTCGGCAAGCTGACCGACGAGGAGTACGGCATCATCAAGCAGCATCTGGAATTCGGCGCCAAGATCCTGGATCCAATGAAATTCTTCAAACCGATCACGACGATCCTCTATCATCACCATGAGCGGTACGACGGCACCGGATACCCCCACGGCCTCTCCGGAGACCTGGTGCCGATCGGCGCCCAAATCCTGACCGTTTGCGACTCCTTCGACGCGATGACGACCAACCGGGGCTACAACAAACCCAAGAGCATGCAGGAGGGGTTCGAGGAACTCCGCCGGGGAGCCGGCACCCAATTCAATCCGGAATTCGTCGGGAAATTCATCGCCCTGATGGAAAAAGAGGGGCGGGACCTGGCCGGCTACCAGGCTGCATGACCGGGACCGGAAGGGGACTGTCCCCGAACGGGGACTGTCCCCGAACTCCGTCGGATCTCATCAAGACGGAAGCTGCGCGCCTCGGCTTCCCGGCTTGCGGCATCGTCAAAGCGAACGCGATCGGCCGGCGAGAGCCGGAGCTCAAAGCTTGGCTGGCCGCCGGCCGGGACGGGGGACTTGGCTACATGCAGGCCTTCTTCGACCGCCGCCGGCGGCTGCTGGAGGGCTTTCCAACCTTCAAGACCGCCCTGGTCCTGGCGGTCCCCTACGCCCGGAGGAACCCTCCTGCCGATCCCGCGGCACCGGTTTCCGGCGGCCGGATCGCCCGATACGCCCGGGGCAGGGATTACCACCCCGTCATCTCGAAACGGCTGCGGCGGCTGGAACAAGCGCTCCGAGCCCTCTTTCCGAAAAGCGGCCCGATGCGCCCCTGCGTGGACACCAGCCCGCTCCAAGAACGGGCGCTGGCCGAAGCGGCGGGACTGGGCTTCTTCGGGAAGAACGGCTGCCTGATCGATCCGAAATCCGGCTCCTTTTTCTTTCTCTGCGCCCTGCTGACCGATTTGGATCTTCCGGCCGACCAACCGATGCTATGGGACTGCGGCGGCTGCACCCGCTGCATCACCGCCTGTCCGACCGGCGCGCTGGAACCCCCCTACCAGGTGAACGCGGGCCGATGCATCACCCTGCTGACGATTGAGAACCGGGGACCGATCCCCGAGCCGCTCCGGGAGAAGATCGGCCCCTGGCTGTTCGGCTGCGACATCTGCCAGGAGGTCTGCCCCTACAACAAGGGGGGGACAGGTGGCTCTGACCCTGTGAACCTCTGGCCCGAACTGCGTCCCGAACAGGGGGCGGGGGAGCGGCTCCCCCTTTCGGAACTCCTCCGGATCCGGACCGAGGCCGATTTCCTCAGTCGTTTCCAGGGGACGCCGCTCACCCGGCCGAAGCGGGAAGGACTCCTGCGCAACGCCGCGGTGGCGGCCGGCAACAGCCGGAATCCGGCCCTGATCCCGGCCCTCCGGGAAGCGGCCAAGGAGGATCTCTCCCCCATGGTTCGGGAGCACGCCGCTTGGGCCCTCGCCCGATTGGAATGAAAAAGGTCTGGCTCGCCGCGGCCGGCCTTTTCCTGTTCTGGACCGCCATCGGGATGCTCCGCTACCAATCCTTTGATTTCTTTGACTGGGACCTGGCTCTGGCGGCCAACGACCTCTGGCTCCTGAGCCACGGGGAAACCTTCAGCCCACTCCGGCAGATGCCGGTCTGGGGCGCTCATGCCCATGGGATCGCCTTTCTGCTGGCCCCCCTCTACCGGCTCCTCCCCTCGCCGCTTCTCCTGCTGGGCCTCAAAGGATTGGCCGCCGGGCTGACCCTCCCGCTGCTGGTTCGGATCACACAGGAACAGCTCGGCGACCGCCGGCTGACCATCTGCATCGCAATCGGCTTCTTTCTTTACCCGGCCTTCTCCCACGCCCTTTTTCACGAGTTCAATTACGAAGCGCTGGCGGCCCTCCCCCTGCTGGCGATGATCGGCGGACTGCTGAGCGGCCGGTTCCGATGGTTCCTGCTGGGGTCGGCAGGCGCCCTGCTGCTGAAGGAGAACCTGGCCTTGGCCGTCCTGCTCCTGGGCGGAGCGGGAAGCTGGCTGCACCGGGGCAGGGGAGGCGCCTGGCGGTGGGGAGTAGTGGGCGCAGCCGCTGCCGGCTGGCTGGCCCTGTATCTGGCCTGGATCGCCCCGGGCGCCCGGGGGACTGCCGAGGCGGTCCATTGGAGCTACTACGGCCGACTGGGGGGAACCCCGCCGGAGGTGCTGGCCGGGCTCCTCAATCCCGCCGCTACTTGGGCCGCCCTCCAAAAACCGGGTGTTCCTTTTTGGCTCTGGCAGCTGTTCGCCCCGACCGGAGGACTGGTTCTGTTCGGGATCCCGGGGCTGCTGCCGGCGATCCCTTTTCTGCTGATTCAGCTGCACGCCGATACCATCCGGATGCAGAGCATCTACTTCCATTACGGAGCGGTCTGGACCCCGTTCGTCTTTCTCGCGGTCATCCTGGGGGTCAAGACACTCCAGTCCCGTCTTCGGGATTCCATCCAAGCCGGCCGGCTGATCGGAAGCTGGCTCCTCTTCTGCGCCCTTCTGACCCAGATCAGCTGGGGACCTCTGGCCCGGCTTGCCGCCGACCCCAATCATCTGATCCCCGACGCTTCGGACCGGCGGCGAGCCGGCTGGATCGCTCAAATTCCATCAGAGGCCTCCGTCTATGGCTCCCACCGCTATCTGTCCCATCTGACCAACCGCCCCCGGTTGTACGGCCCCCACGCCCAGGCGGAAATCCCCGCCGACGCCGCTTACATGCTGTTGGATCTGGAGGACCCAATCGCCCCGACCCGGATGGACCCTGAGCTGGAAACGGCTGACGCGCTGGCCACCTATCTGGATCAGCAGGGCTGGGAACTGCTCGGCCGAACGGCAACCGAGTTCTTTCTGCGTCGCAAAGATAGCTAACAACTAAACTTAGATATTATTCTTGACTCTTTCCCGGGAAGATCCTATCCTGAACCCGATGCAAAACCGCTCCCTTTTCCATCTCAAGCGGCTCCTGGGGGTTGCGCTGTCCCTCCTCTTGGCGACTCCCTCACCGGCCTACGCCCTGCGGATGCATGCCGCCGGGGAAGGGAAGACTGCCGCCGGCCTGGAAACCGCCCTGAAGAGCGCCCCCTTCGCCACCACCGCCGGCCTGGAGGCGGAATCTCATCTGAGCTTTCCGGCCCAGTGGCTCCTCACCGGAGTCGGATGGCGAATCGACCAGCACCTCTCCGAAATCGCGGTCTCGTCCGAGCGGGAGGCATTCCGGGAGAATCTTATCGAAACCCTCAACCGCCTGATCGCTCAAAAACGGACCCGGGCCGCCCGGTATCTGGTCTGGTACGGCCTGCCGGCCATCGCCGAGGCCAGTAAAACCGCCAGCCGGAACCGCCTTCGGTATCTTGAAGCGGTCGAGCGGCTACTGGTCACCCTGTCGAATATGCCCGGATTCTCGTGGAAGAAAGTCTCCGGCCAACCCGGCGGCTGGCCGGAACTGATCGGAGACATGCTGGCCATCGAAGCGCAGAGCGGTCATTCATGGGATATCGCCATCCAACTTTCCCCTCAAAGGGTCCAAGTTTTCGAGAAAGCAGCTCCCGCCGCCGGCTTGGAGGCCCCCCCATTCCGCGATTGGATGCGTTTGATTGACCTGCTCACCGGAACCCGCTTTGCACAAAGGCCGGCCCCCATTCACCCGGCATTTAGGGGGCCGGCGGGAGGCACCCTGATTACCAAGCACAATTACGCAAACCCCTTTCCGGTGGGCACCTTTCTCATCAATCCATCCGGGGACACCCTTTTTAGAATCGACGGTATGGACGATGAGTTCCTCAGCCGAGAGGCCATCAAACGCTATCCTGACCTGGAGCGGCTGGCCGCTCTGCACCCGTGGATCCTGCTCGAAGGGCAGGGGGCGCAAGCCGCCGATCGATTGATCCGAGCGGATAATTCGAACAATCGAATCATCAGCTACTACAATCTCAACCGACTGGAAGGAATGCGAGCCACGGAAATTAGAGGAGCTGCCGGTTTGAAGCAAGCAACACTTCGGGAACTTCCGCCACAGGACCGTGATGAAGCCCAGACTTTTAGCGGATTTCTCCGGGTGTTCATTGATAAATCGGGACTGGTTCTGCATGACGTGGTTGCCGATCAAGTCGCCAGTATTCTGACCCATTCCGGGCTGGAGGCGGACGGGCAGTGGGACCGCCGGGATTTCCTCTTCAAAGCGGCCCTGGCCCTTCTGGGGACTACTCTCATGCTGGCTCCAAAGCCGACCACCCCAGCGGAGGATGCCTTGGAGCGGACCATCTCTGCTTGGGAAGCAGTGGCTGCCACACCCCCTTATGAGGGGATCCAGATCCCCTTAAGACCGATCTTTCATAATCCGGCCACCTTTGAGGCAATCCCGCTGGTGGCCCAAAGCAACCTGACCTTTCTGGTGATTGCCGCTTCCGAAGCGGAGGAAACCCGGGTCCGGGAACTCCTCCAGGGGCTGGAAATCCGTCCTGAGAGGTACCAAATCCAGCGTCTGGACGGCCAGCCCCTCTCCTTGGCCCAGATGATCGGGAAGGAGGCCCGGGAGGCCCGAAATCAGGGCTTTTTGCCCCATCCGGTCGGGGATCCGGCCAACCAGCCCGACTGGCTGGCCGAGCTCTTAAACCAGCTTGAACAAGACGGCATTCTCCCTGTGGGGAACTGGCAGAGAGCGCTTCAAGCAACGCGTCTCTATTTCCGGATGGCCTGAGACCCCTTGAAATTGGTCGTAATTTAGGTTAATCTATATTACGACCAGATAGGAGGCTGTCATGACCAAAACACTGCCCTTGTCGGAAGCCAAGATCAAGCTGAGTCAGCTGGTGGACGGCATCCTCAAGCGGGAGGATGAGATCATCATCACCCGCAATGGCAAGCCGGCTGCTGTCCTCTTCAGTGCGGAGGAATACGAGAGCTGGAAGGAAACCCAGGAGATCCTGGCCAACCCCGAGCTGATGCGAGAGATCCGGGAAAGTCTCAAGGAAATCCAGCAGGGAAAGACCAAGGCCTACACCCTGGACGAGCTGTTCGGACCAGCGGCGTGACCCAGAAGCTCCACCTGACCGAAGGCCAGCGGGAGATACTCCGCCATCTGCCGCCCGGGCTCAAGAAGAAGATCCGAAGCGCCTTGGAGGCCATCCTGGAAAACCCAGCGGCAGGCAAGCCGCTGCGGGAGACCCTCCAGGGGTTGCGCAGCTACCGGATTGGGAATTTTCGTGTCGTTTATCGGATGGAGGGTTACAAAATCGTTTTGGTTGACGTCGGACCCAGAAAAACTATCTATCAGAAGGTCGTTCTGGAGCTCAAACAGCAGCGCCGCAGCTGATTTCTTCCTCCCTACATAATGTCCGATAATCAATGTTATGTTAATATACTAAGCATAGGGAATCGGGGCCCTGCCGTGATGGGAGGGCTGGCCCTCTCCGTGGCGCTGGCCTTGAGCTTTCCAGCGTCCGGATGGGCCCTGCGCCCCGCCAATGGCCCGGAATCGGCCGGCTTGGAGGCCCTACAGGCCGCTTTAGACATCCCCCATAGCGGCATCCCCTTGGTTGACGGAACCACCCCTGACGAGTCCTCCAAGAATGACCAGCCCTATACCCGGGCCTACGAGGAATTGTTCCGAGGCCGCTTCGATGAAGCCGTGGCCGGCTACTGGAGAACCACTTGGAGATCTGAGCCGGCTGAACAACCGATCGACCTGCTCAAGGAATGGCTGGCTGAGCTGATCCGATTTCATTATGACGGCGTCCAGGACCCCGCCAAGCCGCACTACTGGATCCCTTACGGAGATCGACTGTTTCTGCATCTGCATATCCATATTCCTAACGAACATCCGGCAAAGGAATCCGGCGCCGAATTTCAGCGGGTCGGCCTCCTGGCAGAACTAAGCTTTTCTGGAAATCAGCCCATCCTGGGAACCCTGCTCATTGAGCCGAGCAGCCGGGATACGGCATTCACATCAGCCGCCCAGACACACCGACTCTACAGCAACCTGGACCGGATCTTGGGCCCCGAGGAGCTCCGGCTCTTTAAGAACCACCTCCTAGACCAACTCCGGCCGCAAATGCCAAAACTCCGGAGAGCCCGGGAACAGGCCGCCCGGCGGACCCATCCCGCTTCCGTCCTGTTAAGAGCCGTCACGCCCGGCTGGATCGGCCTGTACCGACAAGCCGACAGCCGATCCAACCCGCGGGAATTGCAGCTCCCAAATGGAACCCTGCTCCGTTTCGAAGCGGCGCCGGCTTCCGATGACTCCCCCGCCCCAACCGCCGGCCTGGAGGCCCTGGAGACGGCCCTAACGGACAGCCCAGTTGCACAGACCGTCGCCTATTTGAGAGCGGTCCACCGCAACGCAGCTGCAACGGAGCTAAGAGCCGGCTTTCGAACGGTGGGGGGGGACCCCTCCGGCGAACTGCGTCTGGATTACCGAAAACCGGAAGATGCGATCAGAGGCTGGGTTTGGACCGACACCGGCTGGCAGATCCATGCCCATTGGGCCCGGACCGGAAACGGCCTGATGCTCCACCCGATCCTGACACCGAATGGAACAATCAACCGGATTGACCGAATTCTGATCGAACCGATGGAAGTTTCTCCGCTCAACGCGTTCTACAATTTCTTCTTTCCCGCCGAAGAGGCCCTGGAGCCGCGAGAGATCGCCATCCTGCTTCAGCTGAGCAACCGGTATGTTCTGGAGGAGTATCGGGAACCGCTGGAGTCGGCGCTGAAGCAATTGCTGCAGGATCCAAACCAGGCTCGGTTCATGCTGATGGCCTCCGAATCCGCCGGCTGGGAAAACACCTTCTTTCAAATCCAACGAGTCAAAGGAGGACGATTCCATCTGATGTTGGCGCGGTCCGGCCGTGAAACGGAAGCGGTGTATGCCGCCCCCGTCTCACAGCCGGCTCCAGGGCAAATCCACCCGGGGAACCTGCCCACCCCTGTCCCAACCGCCGGGCTGGAGGCGGCATCCTTGGCGCCCAGCCCGGCGGCGGCCTGGCGGCAGCTTTCCGAACAATACCTGTGGGGAGTGACAACGCCGGTCACGATCACGCTGGTTGGTTTCCCGCTGGGGGCGGAATTCCCGGATGGAACGATCGAGTGGACGATTGATCCGAAGCGGACCGAACAAATAGAAGCGGTCGAACAATTCTTCGAATCGCTTCCGAAAGGCTATGTCCTTCGATGGGAAACCGATCCGCTCGCTCCAAACCAGCTTCGACTTCGATACCTCAAGGAAAACCTGTCCACTTATCCGCCCCGCAGACAACTGGAAACAATGATCACCATTGGAGAACACATCACCCCGATGAAGCTGGACGATCCCTCGGCGCCCACCCGAACGACCCCTCCTGTGCGGATCCCATACAGGGGCGACCTCTCCGCCTTCTTAGAGCTCCAATCCGCAGCCGGCGAATTCGGGATTTCCGAAACCCTGCTGCGACGCATGCTCAACATCGTGCAGCGGCCTGCCCTTTCCAGAGGCGGCGTGGTCTGGGTCAAGGCCGACAGCTCCGATGGAACATTCGCCGGCTCCATGATCTACCTGACCGAAAACCCTACCGGACAATATCGGGAATACACCATCGTGGACATCGCCGTCGAACCGGGCTTCAAACATTCCGGCGTCAGCCGGGCATTCATAACCCATTTGGATCGGAAACATCACGCACCCCCAGGAGGCCGGACGGTCGCCTATGTGCGGTCGAACGACTCCAAAACCCGCGCATTTTTTGAAGCACTTGGTTTTGAAGAGGAAGAGACCGTCCCAAACCATTTCGGGGAGGAGGAAGGCCTCCGGATGATTCGACCGGCCGATTCCTCCCCCGCCCCGGCTGCCGGCCTGGAGACGGCGGCGAAATGGCCGGGCGACATCACCCCGCTGGAGTCCCATCTTGCTCTTCACACGCTTGCATACGGCATCTATGACCAGCGGCTGACGGGACCGGATGGCGATAGCAGCCTGTCCCTCGCGCTTGAGCGCCTACCTCACATCAAGTCGGAGCCGGAATATCAAGACCTTCTGAGCCGAATGCCGCCTGAAAAGCTGCAGCGGATCCTGGATCGCCTCCCATTCCTCATCACCGGAGAGGCCGCCCCCGCGGCAAACGATCCACGGCTCCAGGGGAACTCCTTCGAGAACCACATGATGCTCCTCGCCAGAGCCGCCTCCTGGGCCAACATTTTCTCCTCCATCCCCCACCGCAAAAAGGTCATCGCCGGTTCCCAGGAGCGGAGCAAGCTGGTCGAAGAGATTCTGGAAGCGAACCAAAGCCGACTCGAGGGAGGGACCATAGGGTTTACCCGGACGGGAAATTTCGTCGTCATTCTCAACACCCGACCGGATCCGGACAATCCCAAAGCGGTGGTTAAGCGGCTGGTGGATTTTCTGCTGGAAGGACCCACTGCCCCGGCCGCTGGCTTGGAGGGGAATCTGGGGGAGGAGCTGTACCGGGCGGGACTGACGACCCTTTCCCTGCCCCGGGTACGGGAGCAGAGGGAAGCCGACCAGGCGGCCTAACGAACCGCTTCAGCCGGGGCGAAAACCCCCTCGATCACCCGCCCCTGCATATCGGACGGCACCGGTTCCCCCAAGGCATACAGGACGGTCGGGGCAATGTCCTGGGGCCCGACCGGGTCGGACAACAGCACCCCCCGCCGGACCCCGCCTCCCAGGGCAATCCAGGGAACCCGACGGACCTCCGGGACATCGGCTCCGTGATCCTTTTCCACCCCCCCATGGTCGGCGGTCAGGATCAGGAGGGTCTTTTCCAGCAGACCGTTCTCCTCCAACGCCTCCCAGATCACCCCGAAAAGGCGGTCCGCCTCCTGCACCGCCAACCCGTACTGGGGCGACATCCAGCCATGCCGGTGACCGGCCCAATCCGGATCCCCCAGATGGATGAAACAGAAGTTCCAGCGGGAGCGCTCCCCGGCCGCCATGTCGGAACGGAAGGCCTCCACCGCCGGCTTGGAGTCACGCTTCAACGCCATCTGATAGCGGCCCACCTGGCTGGGGCGGGCCAGCAGGGCCAGTTTCATCTTGGAGACATAGAGGCCGGAGGTCCGGTTCCGGGCCGCCAGGATTTCAAACAGGGTGCCGGCGGCATAGCGCCCCTCGAATTCATTGGTGAGGAAGCCGTGCGCGGCGGGAAATTTCCCGGTGACCATCGAAATATGGTTGGGGATGGTCCGGCTGGGGACCACACAGCGGGCCCCCTCCGCCACCACCCCCCGGTCGGCGACCCGGGTCAGATTCGGCATCCAGTCGGGGCGGAGAGCGTCCAGCCGCAGGCCGTCGATGGAGACGACCACAACCCGGCGCACAATCGGGCTCGCCCCTTCCCCGCCCAGACCGACAGCGGGAAAGAAGCCGCTCAGCAGAAGAGCCGACAACAGAACGGATCGCAAACGGTTCATGGAAGTCTAAAAGATTTTAACAGAGAGAGACCTCGATGTCTTGCCCCGACCTGGAATCAGGAAGCAGAGAGAATCGTTCGAACGGCAGCCCCCAGAACCAGGCCGATAACGACCCCGATCCCGAGGGACTTGCTGAAGGGAAAATCAAACCACGGCACCTGCACCGATCCACCTCGATCATGCATCGGAAGAAGACCGCCTTCTCCGATCTATCTTAGTGTAACAGCTTATGACTCAGGGTCAAGAAAAAAAGCCCCGCGCCGGGATGGCGCGGGGCCTCTGCTTTCCTTGCTGACTTGGCAGCGAGAGCCCCAAGTCCCAGGAACCTGCGTAGCTTACCGGAGGCCTAGGAATTTGAGCCCGAATACCACCGCCAGGATCACGACCAGCAGCGGGACATAGGTCGCCAGATGCGTGGCGTACATCCCGCCAATCACCGTACCGATCAGAATCCCTGTCAGCAAATCCACATGTTCGCCTTTCATTCCTGTCACCTCCTTTGGAGTTCTTATACTCCTGTAGGAAGTATGGCTCTTTGTCAACTGGTCAACAAGAGATATAGATATAACTCTTTTAATATCAAGTAGTTAAAATATAGACATTTATATAGAATTAGTTAGTCGTACGGATTTAATATGCTAACTATCTGTAAATAAATAATTTATAGTTCTAACTTTAACTTATTTATTTATAAAGACTTATGGATTTTTACCTGCGGCGAGTCCTGGGGATTCATTCTAGATCGTGTCAATTTTTTCAAAAGACAAATGCGGCAAATCGAAATCGGATCATATCAGTTCACGCGGGGTCATTGTCCCTTCCCGGCTTGAATTCTCTTTAGCCCCTTCTCAAGCACCCGGCGTTCGGCAGGATGGGTCAACCGTTTGAGCGCCTCCCGGCTGTCGAACCAGCGGGCCTCATCCACCTCGAAATCATGGTCTTGCGTGGAACCGCCGGTCCGGCGCATCAGGTAGAAGTGAACAGTCTTGGAGATCACCCGGCGGTCCTCCCGGTAGCGGTAATGAATAGGAGCCAGTTTTCTGAGGATCAAGGCAGTCAACCCCGTCTCTTCCCGGACCTCCCGCAGGGCCCCTTCCTCAAGCGTCTCCCCCGGATCCAGATGTCCCTTGGGGAGGCACCAGACCGTCCAATCGGCCCGGGCGATCAGGGCGATGCGGATGCGGCGGCCCGTTTTCCGGAAAACCACCCCCCCGGCGGCAATCCGCCTCTTCCCTTTCCTTTTCATCAATCAGGCAAGCGCTTCCGAAAGCGGCGTGGAGGTCAGCCCCAGCGCTTCGGCGACCGGCAGAGAGGTCACCCGGCCGCCGGCCAAGTTCACCCCCCGGCTCAGGGCCGGGTGGGCGGCCAGCGCCCCCCTCAACCCCCGACCGGCAATCTCCAGAACATACGGCAGGGTGGCGTTGGTCAGTCCATAGGTGGAGGTGATCGGGACCGCCCCCGGGATGTTGGATACGCAGTAATGGACGATCCCATCCCGGACGAAGATCGGGGCCGCATGGGTGGTCGGCCGGGAGGTGGCGGCGCATCCCCCCTGATCGATCGCCACATCCACGATCACCGATCCCGGCTTCATCCGCTTGAGCACCTTCCGGGAGATCAGGACCGGGGCACGCCCCCCCCTTCTGAGGGCGGCGCAGATCACCAGATCGGCGGTTCGAAGCCGATGGTCAATGTTCTCCTGCAGGGACATCAGGAAACGGACATTCTTCGGCATGATGTTCTCCAGGTGGCGCAGGCGGTCCAGGTCGTTGTCGAGGATCGTGACCTCCCCGCCGAAGCCGGCCGCGACCCGGGCGGCGTTCGCCCCGACCACCCCGCCCCCCAGGATCAGGATCTCGGCGGGAGCCACCCCCGGGATCCCCCCCAACAGGATCCCCTTGCCCCGCATCGGTTTCTCCAGGTATTTGGCCCCCTCCTGGACGCTCATCCGGCCGGCGATCTCGCTCATCGGGACCAGGATCGGCAGGCGGCCAGCGTTATCCTCGACCGTCTCGTAGGCGATGCAAACCGCCCGGGACTTGAGCATCGCCTGAACGAGGGACCGGTTGGCCGCGAAATGAAAGAAGGTGAAAAGGATCTGCCCGGGACGGACGCGCCGGTATTCGGAAGAGAGCGGCTCCTTGACCTTGAGAATCAGGTCCGCTTGGTCGAAAACGGAAGCGGCGCTGCGGAGAATCCGGGCGCCGGCCTGACGGTACTGCGCGTCGGAGATGTTGGAACCGGTCCCGGCGCCGCTTTCCACAAGAACCGTGTGGCCGGCCCGGCGGAGGGCGGCGACACCGGCGGGAACGCCGGCGGCGCGGTACTCCCCCTCCTTGATCTCACGAAGAATTCCGACGCGCATGGACCAGCATGGTCTCCACCACGAACTCCGCCAGCCGTCTGCGATCCTGCGTTCGGATGCTCTGAAAGAAAATCGCGGTCAGATAGTGCCGGGGCGAATCAGCCGGCTCCTGCCGCACCACGACGCCGGTGCAGCGGATCAGCCGGTCGGCCGAACCGATCGAAACCCCCGGCAGCTCGAAGGCGATGTCCAGCTTGGTCATCGGCGCCACCTTCTGCGACAGCTCGCACAGCGCCCCGCCGCAGCTGATGTTCCGCGTCAGCGTCACCAGGGGTTTTTGGTCGAGCCGGACCTGGCAGGAAACCGCCTCCATGACGCGGGGATACTTGCGCTTCTCATCCAGATTCATTTCGACATTCCTCATCAATGAATTTCAGCACGCGCGTCGCGTACCGCTCCTCGTTTTGCCGGAAGGAGGCCGCGTGTCCGGCCTCCGGAACCAGCCACAGTTCCCTCACTCCCGTCCGCTTGGCCTCATACAGCCGCCGCGCCTCTTCGGGTGGAACCGAACTATCCTCAGCGCCGTGGATCAGAAGCAACCCGCACCGCAGCGCCTCCACCGCCCGAACCGGATTCAACCGGTCCGCCGGAACGCCCCACCGGAAAGCCGCTCCCCCCACCAACAGCAGAGAAAACGGAAACCTGGGTATATGATACGCCAACCATAGGGTCCGCGCAATGGCCCTCTCCACGGAGGCGTAAGTGGAATCGGTGACGATCGCCCGGACACCTGGAAAAGCGTTCCCGTTCAGAAGGGCAACCGCTCCCCCCATCGAGACCCCATAAATCGCTATGGGCAAACGGGTTGAGGATTCCTCCCGGGAGAGATATTCAAAGGCCGCTTCCAGATCCGCCTTCTCCCGGTGACCGAAAGAAACAATCCCCCCGCCGGAGGCGCCGTGCCCCCGGAGATCCAGCAGCAGCAGATGGTATCCCCCCACCCGGTGAAGGGCAGCGGCCACCTCCAACAGATCCCCCTTCCCCGCCCCATAACCATGCAGCATCAGGATGATCCCGCGGGGATGCGGGTCCGGGATCCACCAGGCGGAGAGAGGAATGCCATCGGAGGTGGTCAGTGTCAGGGTTCGATGGGGAATTCCAAAATCCAGGGGGGTCAGCGGGAAAGCCAACCGGGGGGGATGCACCATCCAGGCCGACGAGGCGGCCGCCCAAAAAAAGGCGAGCGCGGCGGAAAACACCAGCCAAAAAAGCGGAGACACCCGGCGGTCAGGACTCGGACGCAGCCCGACCCCCCAGCCACTTGGAATAAACGAAATCCATCAGCCGGGAAAGATCCAGCGGGCGGATCGAAAGGAGTTTCAGTCCCGTCTCGGTCGATTCCCGGTCTCGTTCCGACGCGGCCCACATCACCTCCGCGGTCGCGAAAACCGGGACATTGTCGCCGGGGACCGTCATCGTCAAATCCACGGTCTCCCCTTTGCGAACCGGTTTGGGAAAAAGGAACCGCAAGCCCCCGCGGGAAAAATCCCGGACGGTCCCACGGCCGGCGCCGGCCGAAGAACCCTTCGCCCAGTATTCCGCCTCTAGGGCGGTGTCGATCCGGATGTCTTGTCTCCGTTCGTCCTGCATCATCCCTTTCTCCTTGTCATTGAAGCATCGCGGCCGCGGTCACCGGCCGGTGCACGACATTCCCCTTTCGATAAGCCCGCACAAACGCCTCCACCCCCTGAGGATCAAACTGGGTCCCGGCGCACATCTCGATCTCCTTGATCGCCACCGATTCCGGAAGTCGGCGGCGGTACGGCCGATCGGTGGTCATCGAATCAAAGGTATCGGCGACCGAAATGATCCGGGTCATCAAAGGAATCTCCTCTCCCCGCAGGCCGTCCGGATACCCCTTGCCGTCAAAGCGCTCATGGTGCGCCTTGACCGCCATCGCGACCTCCTCCATCCCCTTGATCGGCTGCAGGATGATCGCCCCGATCGTCGGATGCTCCTTCATTTTATCCATCTCCCGGAGGGTCAACCGCCCCTTCTTCCGGAGGATCTCGTCGGCAACGCCGATCTTGCCGATGTCGTGCAGCAGGGCGGCGATGTTCAGCAGCTCCGCGAAGCGGGGCACCGCCAGCACATCCGGATGATGCGCCATCTCTTCGGCGATCGAGATCGCATAAGCGGTGCACCGCTCGGTGTGCCCGTGGGTGTAAGGGTCCCGAGCATCCACCGCCGCCGCCAGCGCGATCGAGGTGTGGACGAACAACCGATGCTCCCGGCGGTACAAATCCTCGATCTCCCGCATCCGGTGGACCAGCTGTTCATACAACTGGGCGTTCTCGAGCGCCACCGCCCCCTCATTGGCCAGTGTCGAGAGCAGGTCCATGTCCTCCTGGGAATAGTGAGCGCCGGAGAGCTTCTCCCCCAAGACCAGGATCCCCCGCAACCGCTCCTTCGTGAAGGCCGGGATACAAACCTCCGCCTCCAGACCGCGCATCGCGCCGGCCAACTCCTCCAGGGACTTTCGAACAATCGTCCGGCGGGGAAACAGCTTCTCATTCTGCAGAAGAACCCCGATCTCATCCAGGCTGACCGGCTCCTTTTTGTTCTCCAGCCAAGCCGGCAACGGATGGCTCCTGGAAAGCTTCAGACCCTCGGTCTGCTTGCGCCGCCCCCGGCTGACCTTGAGCTCAAACTCCCCGCGGGTCAGGTGGAAAATGCCGACATGGACCACCCGGACCCGGAACCCGATGAAATGGGCCATCAGCTTCATCAGATGGTCCACCGAGGTCACGCGGGTCATCCCCCGGGAAGCATCCTTGAGGGTCTTCTGCCACTCAAACTGCTTCTGGAACAGGTGCCGGTCGGTAAAGCGCCTCAACCAGTGGTCGAGCGGCCGAATCAGGAGGGTCACCAGACCGAACGCCAGCAAAGACATCCCGATGACCCGACGGTCGAGGGTCCCCGGCTCGTAGAAGAACCACTGGCCGAGCATCACGACGACCACGACGAAGAGCCCCACGAGGACCGAATAGAGGGCCGCGTAGATCAAGGTGTTGCGGACCGCAATCCGGATGTCCATCAGCCGCCAGCGGAGAATCGCGTAGGCGATCACGCCGTAGAAGAGGAACAGCCCCTGCCCGGCCGGCGGAATCCGGACCCCGAACGCCAACGGCATCATTGACCAAAGGGAGGGCAGACCGATCGCGGAAGCCAGGATCACATACCGCAGCTGATTGACCCGGTGGCCCACCTGGGTCCGGAGGGAGCGGACGAGGACCCCAAACCCCCAAAGGGTGACCGCGACGAACCAGGCGGCGAACAGACCGTAGAAGGGTCCGGCCAACGGATAGAAAGAGAACTCGGAGAGCCCCACCTGGACATCGGACACGATCAGCGGGGTCAAGGAGAAGAGGGCGAACACGCCGGCGATCCGTTTGTTCCAGAGCACCGCCGGATGCAAACGCTCCGGATGCTCCCCCCAACAGAAGGTGAACTGGAGGAAGTACGCGGGAATCAGGGAGAACGCGGCCTGCGAAACCCGAGCCCAGAAGATCGCCTCGCCGAAGGTGCGGTAGAGGGAGAGAACCGCCGCCGCCGCGGCCCAAATCCCGGCCGACAGACAAAGCCGAAGCCAGGCCCGGCTCATCGGCGCGGACCGGTTGCGGCCGTAAACGGTTAGCCCCAGCACGAGGCCGACGACGGCCGTCGCGATCAGCCCTTCGGGTCCCGAGCCTGGGATCATCCGTTCGGCTCGGACAGGCCGACCGAGAGGGCCGCCGCCCGAATCGCTTCGTTCAGGCGGGAAAGACCTGCCCGGGTAAAGCTTTCATTCAGAACCACCTTGATCCCCTGCTGATCAAACGATCCCAATCCACCGGGCTTCGAACCGGACAGGCCCGCCCCGTGAAGAATCATCTCTTTGGGGCGATGCGCCGAGCGCATGACCTCCACCGTCAGGTCACCGGTCTTGCCGAGGAACGACAAATCCACCAACAAAATGTCAGGCCGGAAGGAATCCAACTTCTCGAGGATTTCCTCCTTTGAGTAAGCCGATTCCACCTCGTAGCGGCCGCCGCACCGCTCCGGATCGGCGAAGAAGACCTCCTTGAGCTTGAAGGTGTACTCGGAGGGCTCGGCGAAGAGAATCCGGCCTCGGGTCACGGTTCCCTCAGTCTCGGCCGGAGCGACCGCCTCGGCCACCCGATGAGCCACCGGCTCCGCCGGCCGATCCTCCAACACCCGCTCGACGGTGGAGGTCAGCGCCTGAATCCCGAACGGCTTCATCAGGAAAGCATCCACCCCAATCTTCTCGACCATGTCCTGAAACTGGACATCGTAGGCGGTCACCACGACCACTTTCGGCCGGGGTTCCAGCGTGTGAATGAAGCGGAGCACCTCCAAGCCGTTGACGCCCGGCATCTTCATGTCCAGAAGGACCAGGTTGATGGCCCGCTCCCGCAGGATCCGCATCGCCTCCAGCCCATCCAGCGCCGTCAACATCTCGTATCCCCGGGCGAGAAAAAAAGCCTGGAGGGCGAAGGTCACTTCCGGCTCGTCATCCACGACCAGAACGTGCTTCTTGTCGGACATCCGCTTCTCCTCTCCCTTGAAAATCCGATCAACAAAAAACTCCCCCACCGGTTGCCGGCGCGGGGAGCTTTATGCAACACCTAACTTTAACCGCTTCTGATTAATCCGTCAAGCCGATTCTGGAATCTTTTTCCGAGCGAAAACGACTGAAAAAACCGCCGGTCAGGGCATCCAGGCGGGCCGACAGCTCCTCCAAACGAAGGCGCCGCTCCGTTCGCAGCTGAGAATCCTCGGTCGGATTCCGGGAAAATTCCGATGCCAGGCGGAGCCGCTCAAAATAGGTCCGGTTCACCTCCTCCAAAATGTCCCGCCGGAGGTAGACCATCAGGCGGGAGCGGGCGTCGATCGAGGTCTGGTCCGGATTCCAGACCAGTTCCCCCAGCTCCCAGGTGAAACTCAGATCCAGGGCCAGGTTCCGCCGCTCCGGCCCCACTGTAAAATGGGTCGAGCCGTCCCGGGTCGAGGAAACGATGTTGGCATTCCGGTCCCGGTCCAAACCGACTGAAAACCTGGGCAGAAAAGCCCGCCACCGAGCCCGGCGCCGCCAGCCGGCAATCTTGCCGGGGTCCGCTTCGGCATAGCGGACCGCAGCCGACTGAACCGCTTGAATCGAGGGGACCGGCTCCCCCGCCCCGGCCGCCTCGGCCCAGGACCCCGCCCCCGACAGAAGCGGCCCCGGAAGCGGGACCCCGGGAGATTCCGGTGGAGGAGCCGGCACCCCGAAAGGAACGGCCGCATCGCCCCCCTCCGGAACCGGCTGGGCGGGAGAAACCGCCCAGATCCCGATCACCGCCGCAACCAATAGACAGAGCAATCCCCCTTTCCAAAGATTCCGATGGAACGACATGAAGACCTCCTGATATTTTATTAATCAACTATTTTGTGTATTAAGCAATTTACCGGGGGTTTGTCGTATCGTCAAGAAGAATATTTGTTCGGAGAAATAGAATTGACGAAGCCGGGGGAGGATGCTATTGTAACGTCATGAAAGTGGGCCAAAAACTGCGCCAACTGCGCCAAAAACGGGACTGGACCCTCGCCGAGTTGTCCAAACAGTCCGGGATCGCCCTCTCGACCCTCAGCCGGATCGAAACCGGCCAGATGACCGGCACCCTGGAGTCCCACATTCAGATCGCCAAGACCTTGGGGGTCCGCCTGCCGGAGCTGTACGCCGACATCGAGCTGGATACGGTGCGGCCCGTTCCCCGGAAGCTGGAGAGCGGCGAGGGGAGCGGCTCCACCCTGCTGACCGCCGGGACCCTCAGCGAAAAAAAGATGCTGCCGGCGGTGATCCGCCTTGAGGGGGGAAAGAGCAGCACCCGGGAGCCGGGCGCGGCCGGCTCGGAGCGGTTCCTTTATGTGGTCAAGGGAAAGATCGAACTGTCGCTCGGAGAAGAGCGTTTCCGGCTGGGAGCGGGAGAGACCCTTCACTTCCCCGCCGCCAAACCCCACACCCTGCACAACACCGGCGGATCGGCCGCCGTCGTTCTTTCGGTCACCGCCCCGCCGACCGTCTAACCCGTCAGCCGCCCGCTAAGCGGTCTCTTCCACAACCAACGGATAACGAACCTTCAGGTCCCCGTTCAAAAGGACCTCCACCGAATAGGCGCCGGGTCGGGTCAACTCCAGGTCGGCAAAACGGGCAATCACAGTGTGCCGGGCTTTCAGATCCGGAAGCTGGAAGAGGGTCTCCGGATCCCGTTCCAGTTCCTCCCCATCGGGGTCCAGGATTCGGCTGGATTGCCGGAAGGTCCCCGCTCCGCCAACCCAGCCATTGACGACAAACAGCGCCGGATGAACCGCCGGAAAGTTCCTTGTCCCGACCGTTTCGAACAAACCGATCAGGATGAATTTCCCGTTTTCTTCCCGGCGAACGTCATCACAGAGAACAGAGTACAGGAGAGCCGGTTCGATGGAGGCGTCGTTGGAAGCGGACCTGGAATCCAACCCGGCCCCGCTCAGGAACCGGCGCCGTCGATCAGAGCTTCCAGGCGGGCCTTGCTCTGCGGAGGCAGATCGGAGAATTCAATGCCGGTGTCGAAGGAGGTCTTCCCCTTCAGGGACTGGCGGCGCACCACCCAGACGATCGTTCCCTGAACCTGAAGCGGCGGCTTGTTGTCCTCCAGCTTGACCTCAACGCTGACCGGGGAGAAAACATCCAACCCTTTCTCGAGCAGCACGCAAACGCCGCCGAGTCCCAGGTTTTCGGTCTTGGCGGAAATGGAAGAGGTCTTCCCGGACTGCGTTAAGGTCACGACACAGGCGCACTGAAACCGAGGGAACCGTCGTTGATTAATCCCCTGCCACACCGGCGAATCTCCTTAAGGTTGCGGCTCCGGCCAGACGCGGAGCCGGTCAGCGAACCCGAACGAAGGCATCCCGGAAATTAGGGAACCGGGCGTCTTCCAGAAAATCCCGCCGCTGCTCCTCCGCTTCCTGAGAAGTCACGAATTCGCCCAAGTAAACCCTGTAGCGAAGCTTCCCGTTGCGGCGGGGAGAGGCGTTCAGAAAAGCGGGGTAGCCCAACTGCTGGAGATGCCCCACCGCCTTGTCGGCCAGGGTCTCCACATCGTAGACAGCCACCTGAACCGTGTACGGCGTGATCTCTCCGACCATCGAAGCCGGAGAGGCCTGCAGCAGCCGGAAACCGAGGGGATAAACGACCATCCCCGCCAGGATAACGAGCGAGACGACAGTCCCGGTCCAATTGACCCGCTGACCCAGCAAGGCGGCGACCGAAACCGGCCGCCCCTCGGAGACGGTCCGGGAAAGCCCGGCCTCCTCCGGTCGAATCCAGGTCCGGGTCGGTTCAGGTTTTGGCTGAATGACCCTCGGGGTCAGATGGACCCGAGTCGGAACCGCCGGACGCCGGCGCAGCTCGGCCATCCTGGAGCGAAGCTTCTTCATCCTGCCAAAGTAAAGTCCGGCAGCGGACGGCCTGCGCCGCTCCAAAGCGGTCTGCAGCGCCTGCCGCTCGGCCACCAGCCGATTGATCCGATTATGGGATTCCTTCAAAGAGGATTCTCGAGGAATGGAGGCTTCCTTCAAACCGGCCACCTCCCGGGAAAAGCGGTCCCGCTCCACGCGGGTCCGGACCACCTCTTCCTGGAGTTGGGTCAAGGCCGTCTCCTTGGAAGCAACCGATCCCCCCTGGATCTGCAGCCGAGCGGCCAACCGTTCCCGTTCCAGGGTCGCGGTCTCCATCTCCCGGCGCAGGCGCTGCGCCTCCTTCTCCTGAAGCCGTTCCCGCTCCTGCTGAAGCTGAAGGGCAGACTCCAGACGGCTCCGGTCGGCCTGCAGCCGGTTCAAAGCCTCCTGCCGGATGCCGAGGAGCCCTTCCAACTCCCGGACCCGGTTGGCCAGCTGAACCTGTTCCCTTTGGAGAACCGGCCACTGGCTCTGAAGCGCCTGCAGTTGCTCCAGCTTGGGGGCAACCGAGCGGCGATGGGCCTCCAACCGCTCCCCCGCCTCAACCAACTTCCGCCCCGTTTCCGTCAACCGGGCGGCGATCCCGTCCCGTTCCTGCTGGAGCCGGAGAATCTCAACCTGAAGCGCCTCCATCTCCTTGCGGGTCGGAAGGACCGGCTCCTGATGGCGCTTCAGCTCCGCCTCCAAGCGGCGACGCTCCCGCTCCATCTGGGTCAGTTGGGAACGAAAGGCCCGGACCACCCGGGTCGGCTGAACCGGCTCCTGCGCCTTCTTCAGGCGCGTCTCCAACCGGCGCCGCTCCTGCTGAAGGGTGTTCAGCCGGGCGCTCAACCGGTCCAGCGCCTTTGACTTCGGCTGCTCCTTCTGACGACGCCGCTGCAAGCGTCCCTTCATCTGGGCCCGCCGCTTCTGAAGCTCCGACAGCTCGGAACGAAACTGTTCGAGCCCCCGGGAAACCGCTTCCGCTTCAGACCAATCGGGCGCATCGGCCGGCGCCGACTTCTCCAGTCTCAACGCAGAAACCGCCTTTTGTTTGCGGATGACCGTCGGGTGAACCGCCGCCTTGGGGGCGCCGGTTTTGGCTTGGGGAGCCTGCGAGGCATCGGCCCGTCGATCCGGAGCATCGCTCCGGGTTGGGGCCGGGATTGGCGCAGACGGTTCCGATTCAGAAGAAGCGGCCCGGCGGCCATAGCCGCCGTACAGCCGGTTCTGAATCTCCTTCTCGTTGAGCACGCCGATTCTCTCCTGAAACAATCAAAGTTTGAGACGATACCGGATCAGCGTCACATCCGCGAGCTGCCACCGGTCGTCTTCTCCGAACCCCTTCGAGAGGCAGAGCCGGATGGCTTTTTCCATCCGGGTGGAAGTCCGAATGATCACCTCTCGGTATTTCTGCTGGCGGCAGAAGGCCAGCGCTTCATCGAAGAGTTTGGAGCCGATCCCGTGCCTGCGTTGCTGGGGATCGACGAACAGACGGCGAAGGACAGCGGTGCGGGCCCCTTCCGCTTTGATGCCGAGCGTTCCAACGATACGCCCATCCTTCTCGGCCACAAGGAAAGTAGAACCGGTTCCACCGTAGGTTTGTGTGAAGTGCTCCAGGTCGTCGGTCGCGTAAGCGGCCTGATCCTGGGGAAACTCCCCCCCGAGAATCGACCTGACCAAGGCAACGATTTGAGGCGTGTCTTCCTGAACCGCGGGACGAACCGTCATCGCCTCAAAGCATTCCCTCAGATCCGCATCTCAATACAAACCGCACCCATTGATCGCCGTTCCAAAATCCCGAACGGCTTTCATGCTACTGCACGAAAAGAGCGATGTCAAGCCAACCTCTGATCTGCAAAGCCGATCATTCCGGAGAGGGAGCGAGGAGATTTTCCAAGCCGATCCGGGCCGCCTCCTGGCTGGCCCCCTTCTTGCTGGTTCCTTCCCCGGTCCCGTACACCTTGCCGCCCCAGCCGACGGTCACCCGAAAACGGCGCTGGTGGCTGGGCCCCTGCTCCGAGACCACCCGGTATTCGGGGGTCGCCTTGAAGTAGCGCAGGGCGTACTCCTGCAGGAGGGATTTGTAGTCGGCGGCCGACTCACCGGTGTGGACCGATTGGATCTGCCCCTTGAACAGCTTCCGGATCAGGCGGGCGGTCACAGCCAGACCCTGGTCGAGATACAGCGCCCCCAGCACCGCTTCCAGGCCGGAGCCGACCACCGAAGGGCGCTTACCCTCCCCCCGCTGGACCTCTCCGGGCCCCAGCAGCATCCACTCGTCCAGATTCCACTCCAGGGCGATCTCCCCCATCGTGGCCCGGGAGACCACCTGGGACTTGATTTTGGCCAACTCCCCCACCTCCGCGGTTGGGAAACGGCGGTACAGCTCCTCGGAGATTACCAGCCCCAGCACCGCGTCCCCGAGGAACTCAAGCGTCTCATTGTCCCGGGAAACCGATTCGGCATCCGGCGTCTGAAGATAGGAGCGGTGGGCAAGCGACTGATTCAAAAGGTCCTTGTCCCGGAAGGTAACCCCCAGCTTCCGCTCCAGGCGGGCGAGCACCCGGGCCCGGACCGGTTCCATCCGGAGCCGGGAGAAACGACCGAACCAGCCAATCATCCCCGCAGTCCTCTCACCACCGATCGGACCAACCGGACCGGAACATCCCGCCGGACTGCCGCCCGGCCAATCCCCGTCAGGAGGATCCACCGCTGGACGCCCGCCGACCATTTTTTATCATGGGACATCGCCCGGAAGAGCCGGGTCTCCGGGACCCCCCGGCCGATTCCGGACGAAAAACCGTACCGGTCCAGCAGCGCCTCGACCCGGCCGGCCGGGCCGGAGCCAATCATCCCGAGCCCGGCGGCCAGCCGGGTCGCCGCCCGCATCCCGACCGCCACCGCCTCCCCGTGGGTGACCCGGCGGCTGTAGCCGACCGCCGCCTCCAGCGCGTGCCCCAGCGTATGCCCGAAATTCAGGACCAGCCGGATCCCCTTGCGCTCGAACTCATCCCGGGCCACGACGGCCGCCTTGACCCGGACCGCCCGGGCGATGATCCAGGTCAGATCGGCCGGTCGCCTGAGCTGCGCCAGCGTCCGCCGCTCCAACCGAGCGAAGAGGATGGCATCGGCGATCACCCCGCACTTCAGGATCTCCGCCAGCCCGGAGCGGAACTGCCGTTCCGACAGGGTCGCCAGGAAAGCGGTGTCAATGTGCACCTCCCGGGGCTGCACGATCAGGCCGACCAGGTTTTTCCCATGCGGCAGGTCCACGCCGGTCTTCCCGCCGATTGAGGCGTCCACCTGCGCCAGCAGCGAGGTGGGCACCTGAACGAAGGGGATCCCCCGCCGGTAAAGGCCGGCCGTCAATCCACCAAGATCGCCGACCACACCGCCGCCGACCAAGACCAGAAACAGCTGTTTCTCCGGGGAATCCAGATCAGCCAAACGGTTCAGCAGCCGCCCCAACTGCGAAAGGGACTTGGCCTTCTCGCCGTCGGGCACGAAGATCTTTTCCGGCGCGAAACCGGCCGCCCGAAGGGATCGCCAGACGACGCGGCCCGGCCCAACCCAGACCGTCCGGTTCGTGACCAAGACCGGATGGGTCCCCAGCCGGAGCTTCTTCAGGCGCCGGCCGAGCCCGGCGGTGTGGCCATGCCCGATCCGGACCCGGTACCCCCGCCCCGCCAGCCGAACCGGCACCTCCCGGATCGCCATCAGAAAGCCAGCTCCGCTCCGGTCAGCCGGACCAGGACCGAAAGGAAAAGTTCCACGATCGGCAGCATCACGGCCCGGAAGAACCCGAGAAAGATCAGCCCGAAGAGGATCCACATGCCGTACCGCTCCAACCGCAGCAGAGCCGCCGCGGGGCGGACCGGAAGCAGCCCGGCCAGGACCCGGGAGCCGTCCAGCGGCGGGATCGGAAAGAGGTTGAAGACCCCCAGCACGATGTTGAAGACGATGAAGATGCTCAAGCCATGGACCCAAACGGGAGAAACGGGACGCAGCCCGCCGAGGATCACGGCGGCGGCGAACGCTAGGATGAAGTTCATCGTGACCCCCGCCGCCCCCACGAAGATCATGTCCCGCTTCGGGCGGCTCAGCCGAAACGGATTGACCGGGACCGGCTTGGCCCAGGCAAAGAGAAAGGGGGCCCCGGAGACCGCCAGCAGCAGCGGCAGGACCACCGAGCCGAACGGATCAATGTGCCGCAGTGGATTGAGCGTCAGCCGCCCGGCGTCCCGGGCGGTGGTGTCCCCGAACCAGAGGGCAACCCAACCGTGGCTGACCTCATGCAGCACGACCGAAACCAGGAGGATCGGAAGCCAGAAGAGGGTCTGAGCGATCATGGACGCAGAACCCTCGGGAAAGAGATGTCGGCCACCACCACCCGGCCGGTGTAACGCCGGGCGCCGGCAAAGCCGGCTTTTGGGAAGGCGCAGGCGACGGTTCGGGTAGCCCGCACCGCCGCCCCCAGCGGCCGGCCGGTGTCGGCGCAAAGCCCCGAGGGAAGATCCATCGCCACCACCTCGCACGGCAGGCGGTTCAGCCACCCGATCACCTGCCGAATCGGTTCCCGCACGGGACCCGACAAACCGGTCCCCAGGATCGCGTCCAGCACCAGCCGGATCCGGGGCTTCTTCCGGAGCCACCGCTCCCAATCACTCTTGCCTCGGATGGTCCGGCGGGTCACCCCGATCCGGCCGAGGATTTCCCAATTGATCTTGGCGGCCCCCCGCAGCCGGGCTGGATCCCCGAGCAACAGCACCTCCACCGGCACCCCGCCGTTGTCCATCTGGCGGGCGACGACGAAGCCGTCCCCCCCGTTGGCGCCGGGGCCGGCCAGCACCAGCACCGCACCGGTCCGCCGGCGGTCCCGCCGCAGCAATCGCCGAATCTCCCGAACCGCCCCGGAACCGGCATGCTCCATCAGGATCAGCTCCGGAATCCCGAAACGGACCCGGGCCTCCCGGTCGAGCGCCCGCATCCGCTCCGCGGTGACGGCCGGAAGGCGAAAACTCACCCCGCCCCTCCGGAACCCAGGTTTGCCGAAGATCTTCGGCAAACCCAAGCGCCGAAGGCGCAAGCGCCTCCGGACTCAAGCTGTCCCAATGACCCCGACCGCATACACATCACCCGTCTCCGAGTGGAACATTCCATCCACAGGCGCGGATTCCGGAGGGGCGGGGTCACCGGACAACCGCCCCCGAGGCGACCGGTTTCTCCGGACCGATCAGGGCCAGCCCCTCGCCGTCCTGGGCCGCCAAGAGCATCCCTTCCGACAACTCCCCCCGGAGCTGGGCCGGGGCCAGATTGTCCACCACCACAACCTGCCGGCCGACCAACCGGTCCGGCGTGTAATGCCGGGCCACTCCGGCCACGATCTGTTTCCGGGCCGGCCCGATCTCAACCGACAGGATCAGCAGCCTGTCTGCGTTGGGATGCATCCGGGCTTCCCGGATCGTCCCGACCCGCAGTTCCAGTTTCTTGAACTCCTCGATCGTCACCATGCGTTTCCATTTCCTCCAAGGGCGAACTCCCTTCCGGCAGCCGCTGCGCCGGAGGCAGCAACACCACAAAGCTCCGATGAATCCATCCCCGGGCCTCTTCCGGCGGCCGAACCACCCACCAACCCAGCTTTCGGCCCCGAGCCTCCAGGAGAACCCCGCGCTTCACCTGTCCGAAGGAGTGGTACGCCTCTCCCGGACCGGAACGGACATGGAGCCGGTCCGCGGTTACCCGGACCGTCCAGACCCGGTCCCTTTCCACCGTCACCGGTTCCACGAATCCGGGCGCCGCATAACCGGAGACCCGTTCCGGCAGACGAACCGCGACCCAATCCCCCCGTTGCTCCAGAACCTGCAGTTCCTCCCCCCGATGCATCGAGGCCAGCACCTCTGTAGAAACCGAAGGGCCGGTCCGAAGATTGACCCGCTCTCCGGTGACCAGCCCCTGAACCAACGGTTCCTGTCCGAATGCGCCGCCGGGTAAGGACAGGAGGAAGATCAGAATACCCGCAGCAAGATGGCACCCCACGCTTATTTCTTCTTCGGAGCCTCCGCGGCTTTCTTGGCTCCTTCGGCCGGTTTCTTGGCGGCCTCGGCCGGTTTCTTGCCTGCCGCCCCGGCGGCAGGCGCCCCCGCGGCGGGAGCGCCGGCGGCTCCTCCAGCCCCTTCCTTCTCGGCGGCTCCGGCCGCCTTGGCCTTCTTGGCCTTCACCTTCAGGTGCTTGACCTTCGGAAGGCCCTGAAAGGAAGCGGTCTGAAGATCCCATTCCTTTTCCGAACGAAGAATTTTAATCCGCTCCAGCCGGGACAAGACAGAGCGGTGGCGCTTCATCGTGTCTCCCGCCTTGAAACTAGAATGAATCGACATTGTCCCCTCGATTGACGGAAACCGTCTTGATAAACGCGTCGTGATACCACTTCTTCAACACCAACAAGGCCTCCGAGGCCTTGCCCCGGTCCGGATAACCGGCCGCTCGAAGCTCAAAGTAACGCCCCTGCTTGAGGACCTCCGCCTGAAATCCCTTCCGGGCCAGCCGCTGGGCCTCCCGGTGGGCCGATCGGGCTCCAGCATAACTGGCCAACTGGATCGCGTACCGCTTGCCGACCGACGAAGCAGCCGGGGCCGCCGAAACCGGCGCCGACACCTGCAGCGCCTCCAACGGAATCGGGACCGCTTGGGAAACCGAAACGGCCGGAAGGGACCGATCGGTCGCCGCCTCCGCCATCAGGAATTGTCCCGGGGCAATCCCCTGGTCCGCCAGATGGCGCCCCCGCTCCACGCCCAGACAAAAACCGGCCAAGAGCAAAAGGAGGAGGCTGAGGCCGCCGAAGATCAGATCCTCGTAAGCGACTTTGACCCGGACAAAACGGCCTGGGAAGACCGGCGTCCTGGGCCGGACCACCCGCTGATCCTGAAGATCAAGATCCTGGAAAAGTTCTCGCTGCATCTCTCCGATAGCGGTTACGCTGAACTTTCCGTGCGGGGAGTCCACGGCGACGGGAGACATTATAGCACCGGAAGATCCGGTTTCCAGAAAATTCTAGGCTTGGCTGGCGGGACAGAGGTTCCGGAAATCGCAGAAACGACACTTGAATGGCGAAGGGGCCGGCGTGAAGTCACCGGAGCGAATCTGGGCGACGGTCTGCAGAACCCAGGCGCGGGTCTCCTCCAGCTCGGCATCGGTCGGCTCGAAGGAGAGCTTCCGGTTGTTCTTGAGGTAGTAAAAGCTGATCCGTTTGGGATCCAGTCCCAGCACCTCCCGGGCCGCCAGAGCATAGATCCGCAACTGCAGCTGCTCCTCGGCGCTCGCCTTCTCCTTCGGCCTGCCGCTCTTGTAGTCCACAATCTCTACCCCGCCCCCTTCAACCGGATCGATCCGGTCCACGAACCCCTTGATCCGGGTTTCCCCCACCGGCAGCAGGAACGGCTGCTCCAGCATCAGGGGCGCTTCAAACCGGCCGTCGTGGCTCCGGTAATAGGCCCGCAGCATTTCCAAGCCCGCCTGCTGATAGCTCTGCTCCTGCCCGGGAGCGCCGTAGCGGCCCGGCTGAAAGGAACGGCGGAAGGTCTCCTCCATCTCCGCGAGGGTCGGGATCCGGCCGTTGATCACCTGACGATAAAAAGCCTCCAGACAGACATGCAGGTCGGTCCCGAAATTCATCGCCGGCGTCGGGCGAACCGGGATCTGGTACAGGTAGCGGTATTTGAATTTCAGGGGGCAGTCCCGGTAGCTGTCCAACTGCGAGAAGGAGTACCGCGCCTCCGCCTTAAGCGCCGCCGGAACCGCGGCGGGCGGCGGAACGGAGGCGGCCCGGAGCTCGGCCGTCAGCCGCTCGATCCGCCTGAGCCGCTCCTGATGACCGGCCTCATCGGTTTCCGGCAAGTGACGGATCTCCCGCAGGATCTGAAGGACCTCCCGCTCCAGCGCCAATCCCCCCGCGGTGGCCGGGACCGGAGCGGCCGCCCCCTCGGCGCCGGAACCATCCGAGGGGAGGGAACGGACATGCTTCTGGGCCCCGGCCTGAATCTCCTTCACGAAGGGGGAGGGCCGATGGTAGGCCCGATCCTGCGTCATCAGCCAGAGCCCCCGCCGGGCCCGGGTACAGGCGACATAAGCCAGCCGCCGCTCCTCCTGCAGACGGGAATCCCCTTTCGGCAGTGATTCCTTCATCAACTCCAGCGGAAAGGGGATCCCCTCCGGCCGGTTCCGGGCCGGGAACCTCCCTTGTTCCATCCCCAGCAGGAAGACCCAATCGAACTCCAACCCCTTGGCCTGATGGACCGTCATCAACTGGACCCGGTTTGGATCAGGCGGGGTCCCGGTCTCGGAGGGATCCACGCCGGACTGAATCGCCGACTCCACGATCCAGAGGAAAGCGTCCAGTTGCCGGGCCTCCGGCATCGTCTCCAGGATCTGATGGGTGAAACGGAGGAACCGTCCGAGAGCCGCCAACGGATCCTCCCCCCCGGGTTCCGGCTCCAGCAGAAACAGCATCCGGAAGGCGGACTGTTCGGTGATCGCCCGGATCAGGGCCGGCATGCCCGAACGGACCGACCGCTCCAGCCGCTTGAGCTCCGAGCGGAACCGGACCAACCCCTCGGCCGCCTCGGCGGAGAGGGGGTCGGCCCCCTTCCCGTCGAACCGCTCCAAGAGCCGCCGGAGGGGGAGCTGTTCCGCCTTGGCCCGGCGGTTGAGCTCGATCAGGTCCTCCAGAGGGATCCCCCACATCGGATGGCTCAGCAAATGGAACAACGAGACCCCGTCGGCCGGATCCTGGAGCCCTTTCAAAAGCGCGACCAGGTACCGGATCACCGGCGGGTCGAACAGGCCCACCCCGCCATGCACGAAG
>PCVW01000050.1:44449-50842 GCA_002787095.1 Candidatus Omnitrophica bacterium CG11_big_fil_rev_8_21_14_0_20_64_10
AGAACCGCCGCTGCGCCCCAGCCGAAAGCCAACGCCCCCGACCGTTTCAGTTCGATCAAGCGGCGGAGCACCTCCCCCGCCTCCGTCTCGGCGTCGGCGCAGGCCACCACCTCCACCGGCTGTTTTGAATCCGCGTCGGTCCAGAGCCGCTTCTCCGGATCGTAACGGTCCTCATTGTTCCGGATCAGCGCTTCGGCCGCCGCCAGGATCGGGACGGTGGAGCGGAAGTTGCGGGTCAGCCGGATCGTCCGGAGTTCGGGATAGGCATGCTTGAGCAGCAGGAAGCTGGCGAAGGAGGCCCCCCGGAAACGGTAGATCGCCTGGTCGTCATCCCCGACCGCGCAAAGCCCGCCGCCGGAGCCGGCCAGGAAACGCACCAGTTCGATCTGAGCGACATTCGTGTCCTGAAACTCGTCGATCAGGACCTGCCGATACCGCTCCTGAAGCCGCCGCAGAAGGGCCGAATCCCGCCGGAGCGCCTCCACCGCCCGGAAGACCAGATCCCCGAAATCCATGCAACGGGCCCGCTCCAGCCGATCCTGATAGGTGCGGTAAACCCGGGCCACCTCCTCTGCCCGTTGACGCTCCTCCGGATCCTTGAGCCCGGCGGCAAAAGCGGCATAGGCGTCCGGACCGATCAATTCATCCTTGGCCCGGCCGATGAACCGCAGGAAGGCGTCGATCACCCCTTCCGGATCAGTCGGCACCGGATGAAATTTAAGTTTGAGCTCGGGAAGCAGGGAGCGGAAGAAGATCCAGCTCTGCAGGCGATCCAGCATCCGGAGCCGGGGGGACAAACCGATCGCGAGGGCCTCGTCCTGAAGCAACCGGCTGCAGAAACCGTGGAAGGTGGTGACCGTCAAGTTCAGCGCGGCCCCTCCGAGTCTTCGCTCCAACCGCTCGGCCATCTCACCGGCCGCCTTTCGGGAGAAGGTCAACGCCAGGATCGCTTCGGGAGGAACCTCCCGTTCTTGAATCAGGTGGGCCACCCGGCCGGCGATCACCCGGGTCTTGCCGGTCCCGGCCCCCGCCAACACGAGCAGCGGTCCGGCCGCCTGCTCGACCGCCTGCCGCTGCTCCTCGGTCAGGTCGGACGCCGGGACCGTCTCAACTTCCGGAAGGGGCTTCGAGGTCAAACGGGAACTCAAAATCCATCGAGACCGCCGGCTCGTCGGCCGGATTGAAATCGGTCTTCACGTTGGCGATCAGAAGCCGGATCTTTTTGGCATCCGGATGTGGCCTCGGGAAGGCCACATAACCGTCATAAGCAATGCCGGCATGGACCATCCCGGGGGCCAACCGGACCTGTTTCATCAGGTAATGCAGCTTCCGGCCGCCGCTGCCTCCCAGCGCGCCGGCCACCTTGAGCGGCGTCCCGTAGGGGCCCGGGGCCAGATCGCCGGTCGTCTTGGCGAAGGACCAGACACTGGCCTTCGAATCATAGATCGCCGACAGGTTGTCGGGGGAAAGCTCCGAATATTGGATGTTGATGTCATCCATCAGGACGAACTGATTCGGGTCGACGGAGATCTTCCGGCTGGAACCGTTGTTGATCTTTACATAGAAAACCACGGTGTCATCGGGATAGGGATTGACGCCGGCCAGGTCCCCAAAGATCTCTTTCTTGTCGAAAAAGGCATCCAGATCCTCGGGACTGGCATGACGGATCGTGATCTCCAACCCCGCCTGGGACTGGACCGCCGTGGCCGGCTGCAAGTGGAGGGTCCGCTTCTGATGATCGGCCTTCGGGCGCCGCATCTCCAACTGTCCCTTGGGCCGCTCCACGGAGGGGAACTTGTTCGCCGTGCAGCCGGAAACCGTCAGAACGAACCCCAGAACCGCCAGACACCCGCCGCCGATCCGCCCCATTATTTTCTCCGATCCGAACGCGTGAATGAAAAAGATCTGAAGTCCGATTTAAATTCCAAATCCAGATGGGGCGGCTCCCCGACCAACCGGAGGGAGAAGGGTTCCGAAACATAGAAATCTTCCCCCGCCTCCAGCCGGATCAGGTCCAAGCCGTACAACAGCAGCCGAACCACTCTGCCGGAAATCCACAATCCCACCCGGGAAGAACTCGACCACTCCCCCCGCAACCGCCCATGAAGAAGTCTACCCTGTAAAACCCCATCTTCCAAGAGCCAGCCCCCCGAATCCATGACCACCCGGGCCCGCCCGGCGTCAAAAAGGGGGCCGGCCGAGAGGAGCTCCTTGGCCAAATCCTTCCGGATCCGCCAGGAGCCTGGATCCATCCGAAGGTCTTCCGCCCGGCAATCGAACTCCATCCGAGCCCAGAGAAGGTTCCCCCACTGGGGCTGGACCGTCCCCCGGACCACATGGATCAAACCGCCCTGGGGAGAGCGGATCCGCAGGTCCCGCAGCTTCAACTCCCGCCAAGGGGCCCACTGGGCCGACCCGACCGACAACTGCCAGGCAGAGTGGTTGAGCCGCCGCAATCCCTCGTTCAACGGGATGGTCACCGGCCAAGGGAAAAACCCGAGCGACAGCAGCAGGAGCAGGCCGATTTCAAACGCCAGTCGCCACCGTCGGCGCATCAGCCGACGGCCGGCCGGCCCTGGCTCTGCCGGACCAGCTGCTCCAGCTTCTTCCCCTTCTGGAGCTGGAGGAAGGCCTGCACCACCTTGGGATCGAACTGGGTGCCGGCATGGGAGGCAATCTCCTGCACCGCCTGCTCGACAGTCATCTGCTTCCGGTAAGGGCGGGAGCCGATCATCGCCTCGAACGCGTTGGCGACCGCGAGGATCCGGGCGCCCGGCGGAATCTGTTCCCCCTTGAGCCCCTTCGGATAACCGGTGCCGTCGTACCGTTCGTGGTGATACAGGACAATTGGAATCGCCGGCTCCAAAATCTCCATCGGCTCCAGGAAGCGGGCCCCGGTCACCGGATGTTGGCGAACCTGCGCGACCTCCGATTCGCTCAGCTTGCTCGATTTCTTCAGGATCTCCGAACCGGGACCGACCCGCCCGGCGTCGTGCAGGAGGGCGGCGTACTGGATCGGCCGGGCCTCCTCTTCCGGAAGCCGCATCTCGACCGCCAGCGCTCCGGTCACCGCCGCCAGAATCTCCCGCTGGGCCTGGGTCATTTTGCCCGCCCCCTCCCCCATCCCGTCCAGGATCGCGCTCAAGCTTCGGATCGTGTCCCAGGTGATCTTTTCCTGCCGCTCATACATCTGGGCGTTCCGGATCGCGACCACGGCCTGCTCCGCCAAGGTCACCAGGATCTCATGGTCCAGCGCCCCGAAGACCGGCCCGGACGGACCCCGGCGGACCATCAGGATCCCCAGGCATTCCTCCTCGACGAGAGGGACCACGATTGAGCGGGCCTTGACCTGGGCGATCAAGGTCGCGGCCACCTTCCCGATCGGTCCCTTCCCCACCGAAACGGCCGCCGGCTGCGAGGATTTCCCGCCGCCTCTGCGAACCGCCGCCCGAGGGAGCATCTGCCGGCTTCCCGACTCCCGCAGCCAGACCACGCAGCTCTCGGATCGAAGGACCTGGCAGCAGAGGCGGGCCACCCGGGGGAGCAGCTCCTTCAGGTTCAGGGTGGAGCTGATCAGCCGGTGAATCGTATGCACGGTCGAAAGAGCGACACAACGGGGCTGAATCGTTTGGGAGAGGGTCTTGAGTTCCTGCGCCTGGTCGGTCTCCCGGATCGCCGTCTCCAGGAGGGTCATCCCCAGGCGCAGGAGCGGCCGGGGCAAGGCGGGCCCCCGATGGCAAAGGGTCAGAACCCCCTGGAACCGCCCCCCCTGGGTCAGCGGAAAGATCGAGGCCTGCGCCCCGGCGGGACAAGCGAAGGAGATCCCCTCCCGCTTCATCTGAGCCAGCCGCAACTGCTTTAAGAACCGTTGCCGGCAGGCCGCCCGCTGAGGCGCGGTGTGCCGGGCGGCAGGACAGAGAACCGGCCCCTTCCCTACGGAAAGGGCCTTGATTCCGGGTTCCGGAATCATCCGCCAAACCGGCCGAGGCAGGCCGGCGGCCAATGCTTCCCGCAGAATCAGGACGGCCGGATGGCGGGAAAATTGCTCAATCCAAACCAACGGTTTCATGGTCCTTATTATAAGCCGTTTTACGGCAGGACGATCTTGCGGTATTCCTGAAGCGCGAAGCGGTCGGTCATCCCGGCGATGTAATCGCAGACCACCCGATGCGGTTCCTCCTCCCGGAGACGCAGCCGGGCCGGCTTCGGCAGCAGAGCCGGCCGACGCAGGTAGGCCTCAAAGAGACCGGTCAGGGTCCGGTGCGCCTTCTCCGCCATCCGGACCACCTGCGGGTGCTGGTACATTTCCCGATAAAGGAACCGCTTGAGCGGAACCCGCTCCCGTTTCATGGCCGAGCTGAAAACGATCAGCCGGGTCGGCAACGCCTGGGCCTGGGCGGCGGAACGGATCTTGGCGGCGCGGAGCCGCCGGCCGGAGGTCCGAACCAGATCCGTGACCGTGACATCGATCAACCGGCGGATCACCTCATGCCGCCGGATGTCGGAGGCCAACCTCGGAAACTTCCCGGCAACCTCCCGCCGGACCCGCCGCCACAAAGGGATCCGCTCCAGCGCCTCCTCCCGAATCAGGCCAGAGGTCAGGCCGTCGTCCAAATCATGATGGTCGTAGGCGATCTCATCCGCCAGATCCACGACCTGCGCTTCCAAACTCAACTGTCCCGGCGGCCGGCCAACCCCGGGCAAAAGCGCCCGGTGCTTGTTGATCCCGTCCCGAACCTCCCAGGTCAGGTTAAGTCCCGGGAAGGCGGCGTAGCGCCGCTCGAGCCGGTCCACGATCCGCAACCCCTGCAGGTTGTGGTCGAACCCGCCGTGCTCCCGCATCAACTCCGCAAGAGTCTCCTCCCCGGCATGTCCGAACGGCCCGTGCCCCAGATCGTGGGCCAGCGCAAGGGTCCGAACCAGATCCCCGTTGAGCCGGAGGCTCCGGGCCACGGCAACCGCCAGCTGAGCCACCTCCAGGGAATGGGTCAGCCGGGTCCGGTAATAATCCCCCTCATGAATGACGAAGACCTGCGTCTTGTATTCCAGGCGGCGGAAGGGGGTGGAGTGGATGATCCGGTCATGGTCCCGTTGAAAAGCGGTCCGGTAGGGATGTTCCGGTTCCCGAACGGCCCGGCCGCGGGAGTCGGCCGCCCTGAGGGCGTACGGCGCCAGCGTCCGGCGCTCCAACGCCTCCCACTCCCGGCGAATCGTCATCGCCGAGCCGCCCGAAGGCGCCGACAGGTCCGCGCCAACCCCTCCGAGATGACGCGGGTCCCTCCCAAAGCCGACATGAAATTGTGATCTCCCGCCCATCGGGGAACCAGATGCCAGTGCAGGTGTCCGGGAACCGAGCCGCCCGCCGAACGGCCGAGATTCAGCCCGACATTGAAACCGTCGGGCCGGTAGACCGCGGTCAACCGACCGATCCCGTCCTGAATCAGCTGCAGGATTTCGAGCGACTCCTCCGTTCGGAGCCGCTGAAGGCGCCCCACATGCCGGTTGGGAAGAATCAGCAAATGGCCGTTGGCGTAGGGGTACTCGTTGAGACAGGAGAAGGCCCACCGCCCTCGGCGAATGATCCGGTGTTTGAGCGGATTCCGAGTGTCGGTTTTAACGCAAAAAAGGCATTTCTTGGAGCGGCCCGATCGGGCGCGGGTCAGATACGCCATGCGCCACGGGGCCCACAAGCGGGCCGTCATTCCCCTCCGTGTCGGGAGACCGGATGATCTGAAGCGTCGAATAAGTCGGTCGGCCAGGCCGACGGGACGGGAACCTTGACGAGATCGGAAAAACGGAGGTGGGACAAACCGTACAGGGTGAAAAGGGTGTTGAGATCCTGCAGAGACCAGATCCGGACCCCGGCTTCTTGGAGAATCAGGCGGCCGCTCCAAGGGACCGAGACAACCCCGGCGACGATCACACGCTCCTCCCGAAAATCAGCGGCCTGAAGCGCCCCAACCAGATCGCAGACCGACTCCTCGGTGAGCACCCCGGACCAGGGAATCACGAGCCATCCCCTCCCCTTCCCTCGCCCGGAGCGAACGCCGGCCGCCGCCGGACGACCCAAGGGCCCCGAGACCACGCGGAGCCCATCCAAAGCAGGCAGCAGGGTCGTCCGCCCCCCCACCTCCACCCGTTCGTTGCGCCAAGCCTTGAGCAAGGTCTCAATCCGCCGGGCGGGCGGCTCCGCCCCTCCCTGCTCCAGCCCCTTCAGCCACTGCTCCACCCCTTCCCGAAAGCGGATCTCCCCCTGCACCGGATCCACTTGAAAGATCCCCTCCAATACCGGCAAGGCCAATCCCAACCAGAGGGCGAACAGGTGGTCCGACAAACGATAGAAAATTCCGGTCTTGATCACCCAACCAGCCCGGGTCAATCCCTCCAGCAAGG
>PCVW01000050.1:50852-52232 GCA_002787095.1 Candidatus Omnitrophica bacterium CG11_big_fil_rev_8_21_14_0_20_64_10
GCGAAAGGCTCATACTGTCATTCGTAACTACCCACCATCGCTGTATAATTTTCTTTGGAACAAACTTGGCTACCCCAAAATTCGCGCTGCTTTCCCAGAAATTTCTCTCTTCCACTCATGGGACTGGTTGCAACCACCAGACAAAGATTTGCCACTAATCTCAACCATCCACGACCTAGCAATGCTGAAGTATCCCGAAACTGCCCATCCGCAAATTCTCAGCATGCATCAAAAATCTTGGGATATTCTCAAAGATCGCGGCGCACATATTATTGCGGTTAGTCGGGCAACCAAAACCGACATTATTTCTTTTTTAGGAATACCGAGTGAGAGAATACATGTAGTACATGAAGCCCTACCGGACGAAGTGGTACTGACAAGTAAACACCTCACTGAGGAAAGATACGAGACTATCAAAACTAGCTTTGCACTACACAAACCGTTTGTATTATTTGTCGGCAGCAGAGAACCGCGAAAAAATCTTTCTCGCCTGATTGCCGCATGGCAGTCTCTGCAGATTCCCGACTTAGAATTACTCATTGCTGGGAGTGTTGGTTGGGACAAAACCAAAGACATGGATGCGATTCCCGGACTTCGTTTTCTCGATCGGGTCAGCGATGAAGCGCTATCAGTACTGTATGGTGAAGCAAGCGTTTTTGCTTTTCCCTCATTGTATGAAGGTTTTGGTCTTCCGATATTGGAAGCGTTTCACCACGGTACACCTGTGGTTACTTCAAACTGCTCAAGCATGCCAGAGGTAGCGGGCAATGCAGCCGAGTTTGTCGATCCTCATTCCGAGGAAAGTATTGCGCTTGGACTCAAAAAAATACTCAATGAAAAAATTCCCGAGCAACAACTTCGCCTACAAAAAATGATCATCAGGTCGCAGATGTTCAGCTGGCAGCGTGTGGCAGAACAAACTATCACAGCCTACGAACAAACTGTTCAGTCATTTGTGTCATAATAAATCATGGCTACCTACCGCATAGCAATAGACGGCAATGAGGCTAATGTAGTCGATCGTGTTGGCAGCAACACTTATGCGTATGAACTACTGGTCGCGCTCGAGCAACAACTTGCCAAACAAGCAAATTGGCAGATCACAGTTCTGCTCACACAGCATCCATGCAGCGACATGCCGCTAGAGCGTCCTGGCTGGAAGTATGTTGTAGTTCGACCAAAACAATTCTGGACACAATGGGCGCTGCCTCGTTTTTTGTATCAGCACCGAAGTAATTTTGATTTGTTTTTTACACCCGGCCATTACGCTCCCCGACACGCTCCGCTACCCTATATTTCTGCGGTACTAGACCTTGCCTTTCTTTCGCACCCCGATTCTTTCACACTGCGCGACAGACTGCAGCTCTCCTACTGGACTAA
>PCVW01000071.1 GCA_002787095.1 Candidatus Omnitrophica bacterium CG11_big_fil_rev_8_21_14_0_20_64_10
GAGGGACGGAGTTGAACCGCCGACGCAGGGATTTTCAGTCCCTCGCTCTACCACCTGAGCTACCTCGGCACGCGGAAAGGACATCGGGGAACATTGTATCATCTACGAGAAGCGGCCACTGAGATTCGTGGCGATTCGGACCCCCATCCAGGCGACCATACCGACCGCCACCCCCACCTTGAACGCCACGGCGACGATCCGGCCCAGCACCGAGCCGACCCCGGCCTCCAGCGCGTACCGCCAGTTCTTCCGGACGAACCACTCCCCGAAGACCCCCCCGAGGAAGAGGCCGAGGAAAGCGCCGAGCATCACGCCCGCCCCGCCGGCCAACAGACCCCCGCCGCCCCCGAGCATCCCCCCGATCAGGGCGCAGGCGATCGAAACATTGGAGGCCCCCATCCGTTTCGCGACCCAGATCGTCGCCAGGAACTCCACGAACTCCCCGAGGAGATAAAGCCCGCCGAGCCCCAGCAGCACTTGGGGGGTCAGGACCGAGAAACCGGTCAGGAAACCGTACAGCAGGGCCCCGGCCAGGATGATCAGGGTGCCGAAGGTGGTGAAGAAGATCGCGCAGAAACCGACCATGCAGAAGAGAATCAACAGGGACAGCGCCAGCCAGTCCACTACGGCTCCTCCTCGAAGTAACGGGCCAACCGGGCGGCGGCCAGCCGGTGTCCGGCCGGCGTCCAATGCCCGTCCAGCGTCCAGTACAGCTTTTCCCCGGCGGCGGCCGCTCGGAATGGAGGCCGCAGATCGACGGCTGGGATCCCCTCGGCCGCCGCCCAAATGACCAGCCGGTCATAGAGGGTATCGTACCAAGCCGGGTAGGCGCTTTGGGGGAGATGGCCCGTTTCAACCAATCGGGGCAGATAAACCTGTTCCTTGCAGGGGATCAACAGCAGGAGGAACCTGCCGCCTGCCGTCTCCACCGCCTGTCGGGCCTCGGTGATCTTCTCCAAAGTTCGGAGGAATCCCTCGGTTACCTCCGGCCGCGCCGGGTTCAGCTTCGGTTCCCAGTAGGCGGGAGGGGCGAACAGGAACGCGTTCCCCCTCTCCCGGGAAGGGATGGGATCGAAGGTCTCGCCGGCGGTCAGATGGCCGAAGGTCCCCCACCGCTTGATCAGCAGATAGAGAAGGCTTTTCCCAAGAACTTTTTCCCGGATCCTCCGCAGGCGGAGGGCCGGATCTTTCGACACCGCCTCTTTCCAGAGGAACAGGCCGCCCAGATTTTCTTCCTCGCATGGTTTTTCTATGAAGTCGTTGGCGAAGAGGCCGTACAGGATCCGGGGGGGAGGAGCGGGGAGCCGGTCGGCGGCCAGCGCCAGCATCCGGTTGTAGGCGCAGGGGCCCCGGCCTCCGACCCCCAGATTCAGGACCCGCCGGCCGGTCCGCTCCTGAATTCTTGAGGTGAACAGTTCCGAATCGGAGACGAGGGTTCCAAAAACCATGGAGTCTCCGACCGCCACTCCGTCGGCCGCCGTTTGGAACGCCCCTTCCGGAAGAGTCAGCGTGGTTCCCCTTGCCACCCGCAGGACCGATAGGGTGCTCCGGGGCCCCTCTTCCTGCAGGAAGGCTTTGAGCGGCAGCGGAGCCAGCGGGGCCCCCGCCCGCAGCGCCAGCTCGGCGAGGAGCATCCCGCCGATGATCCCCCAGGCGATCCTTTTAGCCGTTCGCACAGGCCAGCACCAGGTTCCCCCGCGCCGGCCCGGCCAGCGCCTGCCGATGGGCTTGGGCCGCTTCCTCGAGCCGGAACGATTGGGCGACGACCGGCTGCAGCGTTCCGTCCGAGAATCCTTTGCCAAGGGCCGCATGGATCTGTCGGAGTTCTTCCGGCGGAACCCGCAGGAGGGACATCCCCCGGATGGAACTGTCCCGGGCCATCAGCTCCCGGGGGGTGATCGTCACTTCTCCCCGGCTGCCGATTACCACCACCCGTCCCTCGGGGGCCAGGATCTTCAGATCCTCTCCCAAGTTCTTATCGGCCAGCATCTCCAGGATGATCGGGACCCCCCGGCCGCCGGTTGCCTTGAGCGCCTGTTCAAAATGTCCCGGGTCGCCGTGGTTGAGCGGAACCGCTCCCTGCGCCGCCACCAGTTTTCGGCCCGTTTCAGAGCCGGCGGTTCCGATCACCGTCAGCCCCGCGGCCCGGGCTAACTGCGCCGCCGCCAGCCCCACCCCGCCGCTGGCGCCATGAACCAGGACCATCTCCCCCTTCTGGGCTTCCGCCACCCGGAAGAGGGCTCGGTAAGCGGTCCCATAGGGGACGCCGATACAGGCCCCCTGCTCAAAGGAGAGTTTTCCCGGCAGGGGATGGAGCTGGTCGGCCCGGCAGAGGGCCGCTTCGGCATAAGTGCCGCTGATCGAGCCGGCGCAGTAAACCCGCTGACCGGTCTTGAAACCTGAGACGCCGTTCCCCGACGCCAGGATCTCCCCGGCGCCGTCCATCCCCGGGGTGTACGGCAGCTTCGGGGTGTATCCCTGCAGGCCGGCCCGCAGGTAGGTGTCCACCGGGTTGATTCCCGCGGACCGGATCCGGAGGAGCGCCTCGCCGGGGCCCGGCTGCGGCGGCTCGAACGGCTCCACCCGCATCACCTCCGGCCCGCCGGTCTGATAGATCCGGACCCGTTTCAATCCTGCGGCTCCGCTTCCTCCAGGGGAAACGCCTCCTCGATCATCTGGAACAGTCCGTCGGCCACCCGCCGGGCCCCCTCCGCGGTCACATGGGCGCCGGTTGCGATGAACCAGCCGGCGAGCGGCCGGCCGGTTTCATTCAAATGCCGCTCCATCTCGTAAACCGGAATCCCTCGGGCTTCGGCCATCTCCGCGGAGATCTCGGAGAAAGGGACGATCAGGGGATTGTGGACCGAGGCGTACCGGATCATGATGACCGGCACCTGCCGTTCCTCCAAGAAATCCAGCATGGCCCCGAACAGGTAGCGGTAATTCTCGATGATCCAGGGATGGATCAAGGCTGATTGGGGAGCGGCGGGCCCGGTCTCCTTCGGATGGGCCGTCAACAGCTCCTTGATCCGGTAGTCGAAGAAGCGGACCAGTATGGAATTCCGTTTGAGCCACCGGTTCTGGTCGAACCCTTTGGCCAGCACTCCCCAACGGTCGGCCAGCGTGTCCAGGTTCACGCCGTCTCTCAGCTGCAGCATCCAGGCGTTCTGCATCTCGTTGACCCCTTCGTATAGGATCACCAGGTCCGGCTGGAGCTTGGGCACCAGCCGCTTCATCAGGATTAGGTTGTGCCCGGCAGAGAAGTTGATCCGCCCGGCGTTGAGGACCTGGCTGTGCTCCCAGCCGGGGACTTGCCGCAGCTTCGCCTCCAGCCGCTCGGTGTAGGTGTCTCCGTCGGCCAGGTTGTAGCCGAAGGTCGTGGACCCCCCGAAGACGATGATTCGAAGCCCGTCGGCCGGCTTGGGGACGACCACATCTTCGGGGTTGCGGAACCCCCAGTCGTTAACACGGGTATGGGTGTTGTAGCCGTTGGGCCGGTGGTCGGCCCCCAACTCCGGATCGGCGATCCAGAGGCCGTAGGTCTTTCCTGGGACGCCGTGCTTCAGGTGAATCATCACCCGGCCGACTCCCTCCAAACCCAGCAGGAGGAGGGCTGAGACGGCCGCCGTGTAAACCACCCAAAACAGGAGGGAGCGTTTCACCGCTTCATTATATCCTCCGCGCTGCGTACCAGTCCCGTGTCGCCTTGGGATGGGGCTCCAAGGAGCTTTCCTGGATGGCGCCGTTCGGTTCGATCCGATAGGTCACGTAGTTTGCTTTTCGCAGCAATTCCCCGATCGGCCCGAAGGCCGGTTCCAGAACTTCCAAGACCAATTCCGGACCGTGCCGCTCCAGCGTCCTCCCCATGCCGGCCAGGGCGTCCGCCTCTGAGCCTTCGATGTCCATCCGAATCATCTCCGGTACCGGCAGGACTTTCTGCTCGATAAGGCGGTCCAGTTGTTCGACGCGCACTTGGATTTGATCCAGCGGAGAACCCGGTTCTCGAAGGAATCCCGCCGCCCACGCTTTCTGGAGCGTTCCGTTTGTCGAGGGGATCTGTCTTCCGCGAGGCAAGAACAGCGGCGCAACGCCAGTCTCTCGGCCGACAGCCGCTTCATGCGCTCGGAGATTTTTCAGACCGTTCAGACGGGCATTCTTCTCCAGCATTTCAAACATCCAGGGGACCGGTTCGAAAGCCTCCACTTGACGCCCTTCGGGCATCAGGGCTGCCGCCAGAATGGCGTAGTAGCCGATGTTCGATCCGATGTCGTATACGACGCGCAGGCGAGGATCCGAGAATCGCCGTTTCAGAAAAGCGGTCGTTCCAGGCTCATGCGTTCCAAAAAAATAGATCTCCCACTCCATTTCCTCGTGAAGGTCAAGCTGCAGTCGCATGGTTCGCCGGCCCGGCAATGGAAGCAAAATCTCCCTTGGCTGGTCTGAAAGGTCGATTTCCGATGCTAGTCCCGCCAGCCGTCTCCAGAACCGCTTTGGAAACATTCCGGTCCTGGAGAGCCGCGCGCACAGCGGCGCGGCGTTGAAGCAAAGAAGCGCCTTCAGCAGGGTTTTCTTTAAAAGTTTCTTGGGCGTCATCTCAGACCGCCTGACCGGCTGCCCAGCCGGAGGCCCAGGCCCACTGGAAATTGTATCCTCCAAGCCAGCCGGTCACATCCACGACCTCCCCGATAAAATAGAGGCCCGGCACCCGCTTGGCCTCCATTGTTTTGGAGGAGAGCTCATCGGTGTCCACTCCGCCGACGGTCACCTCCGCCCGCTGGTAGCCGACGGTCCGTTCCGGAACGAAGGACCATGCCTGCAGTGTCCGGACCAGCCGCTCCAGCGTCCCTTCCGGCGTCTGCCCGATCGGCTGGGTACCGGCTTGCGCCAGATCGCAGAGGGCTTCACTGAGCCGCCTGGGGATCCGCTCTGCCAGCAGATTCTTGATCGCCGCCACCGGCCGTTCCCGTTTTTGGGTCCGGAGCCATGCCCGCAGCTCGTCGGCGCCTAAGCCCGGCAGGAAGTTGACGATAACCGACGCCCCCGGCTTCCAGTAAAGGGAGCCCTGCAGACTGGCCGGACCGCTTAAGCCCCGGTGGGTGAAAAGAATATTCTCCCGGAAGGAAGCCCCGCCGCAGGTGACGATCGCGTCGGCCGAGACGCCGGCCAGTTCCCGGAAGCGATTCCGCTCCCCTTCTTGGAAAACGAAACCATCCAGTGCCGGAGCCTGAGCCACGATCCTCAGGCCAAACTGTTCCGCGATCCGGTAGCCGAAATCGCTGGCCCCCGTTTTGGGAACCGACAACCCGCCGGTGGCGATCACCAGCCGCTCGGCTGGAAGGGTTTCCTCGGCGGTCCGGATCAGGAACCGCTCCGATTGTTCCACCGACTCCACCCGGCAGCCGGTTTTAAGCTCCACCCCCGCCTCCCGGCACTCCGCCAGCAGCATCTCCACGATGTCCCGGGCCGACCGGTCGCAGAAGAGCTGCCCCAGCTTTTTTTCGTGGCAGGGGATTCGGTGTTTCTCGATCAGTCGGAGGAAGTCCTGGGGCGTGTAGCGGGCCAGGGCGGAGCGGCAGAAGTCGGGATTCCTGGAGACATACTGCTTGGGGCCGGCCCCCAAGTTGGTGAAGTTGCAGCGGCCGCCACCGGAGATCAGGATCTTACGCCCCACGGCTGGGGAGTGCTCCAGAAGAATGGTCCGGCGCCCCCGCCGACCGGCCTCGATCGCGCACATCATGCCGGCGGCCCCGGCGCCGATCACAAGGACATCAAGGGAGCCGGCCGGAGATTCCAAAGCGGGCCTTAAACCGGCTGCTTGACCGCGGCGGTGACCATACTGTTCCAGAGGCAAGGAAAGCGTCCCACGCCGTCCTGCTTCACCAGGCGGAAACCGTGCTTCCGATGTACGGAAAGCAATGTGGCGGGGGTGTAGTATCGGATGTGGGGGGAATAGGGATCGTGGTAATGGGCATCCATCCTGCCGGTCAAGAGGATTACCAAATCCTTGAGGAAGCCGTGGTAGGGGCACGACAACAGCAGTGTTCCGCCGGGGCGGAGCAACCGATGGAATTCTGAAAATGTGGCGTCGGTATCGAAGACATGCTCGACGACTTCCGTGGCAATGACGGTATCGAACGACCCATCTGGGAAGGCTGTTATTCCGTTAGGATGGGTGGCCAAAAATCGCAAGTATGGAAAACGGATGGATGCTCTTCCGACGGCATTCTCCGAAATATCCACCCCGCAGGACTCCGGGCCGGCGATTCCATTTTTGTGAAGTTCCGCGAGAAGGACGCCTTCCCCGCAGCCATAATCCAGAATCCTGGATTTGGGCGGTATGTTTTTCGAAAACCAAGACAGGCGTTGAGCAAACGTAATCTCATCCTCAGGACGATATAAGGATGAGGGATCATCCCGGTTGTACCACTCGTAATAGCGCTTTGCGTCCATTTAAGGAACGGGGCCGACGGGATGATTTTCGAACTACCGGCGACCTAGTTGAGCGTGATTTTAACAGCTTTGTGACCCAATTTCGAGCGTGGTGCGAATCGGAGAGTCACCGAGAAAATGAGGAGATAGCAAGTCTCGCCAAAAGGTACGACGTGGTGGATTCCGCTCCTTGATTAAGATTAATATGCCCCTCTCCGACGCCGTCATAACATCCACCGGTGGCCCTGTCGTAAACGACCTGCTCCAGGCTGTTGTCGCCTAAAAACCAGTTAAAGGCCTCATACATCAGCTTTTTATAATCAGCCTTCCCGGTGATCCGGTAGGCCGTGGCGAGAGCGCAAGCCATCGCGGAGGCGTCCTCCGGCTGCTGGTCGAAATAGCGGCGCTCTCCCATTTTATGATGCCAGCCGTCCTGGCCGATCGGCGCGTAAATTCCTCCCACGAACGTCTGCCGGATCAGGAAAGCCAGCGTTTGGGTGCCGATCTCAAAATAGTCGCTGTTGCCGGTCTGATGGTGCCCCAACAGAAGGGCTTCCGGAAAAACCGCGTTGGAATAGGTCAAGTAATTTTCAAACCACGGCCATTCCTGGGAAGAAACGCCGCGATAAAGCGAAACCAGCCGGTCGCAATGGCGGATCATCTCCTCCTGGAGGCCGCTGTCGTCCGTCAGTCCGTTCTGTTTTAAAAGAAGGCAGAGGCCCTTGATGTAAAAGGCGGAAGCTCTGGGCGATTCAAACATCGGGTATTTCTCCGTCCTCTTCCTGAATAGGCGGAGCGCCTTATCCTTCAGATTTTCAGGCAGGTGCCCGTTCGAGGCGGCGACCGCCAAGGCCCATAAAGTCCGGCCGTTCGCGTCCTCGAGGTTCTCGTTTTCGTTCAGTTCGTCGTCGGCTGTCCTGTCCGATTTCACGTAATTTCCGAAAAAGCCGTTTTCGCCCAGCACGTATTCAATGAAATTCAGATAGATCTTGATGCGTTTGAGAAGGTTCTTTTCCTTGCCGCTATAAAAGGAGCAGGCCACCACGAGCGCGCGCGCGTTGTCATCGACGGTATAGCCCGACGAGACGTTCGGCAAAGAGAGCGTGGAAAATTGGATGATCCCGAAATCGTCGGTCAGCCGGAACAGGTGGTTCAGGTTGATTCGGGGAATCTTTTTGTGCTTGCTGACCTCGGCAATGTCGCCGGAACATTTCGAAAACAGCCTTGAATATTCAAGAGCGACGTTATCCCAAGTCATGTTACGGGTCCGGAAATAGGCGTTCTTTCCGAGTTGCTCCCTGCGTAGGGGATCCTTCAGAAGCGCGGTGAGGGCCTCGGCATAAGAATCGGGGTCCCGGAAATTGACCAATAAACCGCATTCTGGAGTGATGATTTCCATGGCTTGCGCAAAAGGGGTGGAAATGACCGGCCTGCCGGACCCCAGCGCGTAAGAGAGCGTTCCTGAAACGGCCTGATTTGGGTCCAGAGAGGTGGAGATGTAGATGTCCGCGGCCCGCAAAAACCGAAGCAAGGTGTCCAATGAGGCGTATTCGTTGTAAAAACTCACGCAGGAGGAAAGGCCAAGGTCGCGAACCTTTTGAATCAAAGAATTTCGGTAGCTCTCGCCTTCTTGTTTCAGCACGTTTGGATGAGTGACGCCTAGAATGGAGTAGGTCAGATCCGGGCACTCCTTCACTACTTTGGGCAGCGCCTCGATCACGTATTCGAGTCCTTTTCCGCGGCTCAGGAATCCAAAGGTCAACAAATTGACTTTTTTTGAATCCCCTGAAGCTGCCTTGGACGGAGCGCCTGGGCTGTAAGGCGCGGCGTGGATTCCGTGCGGGATCACGGCGACTTTCTCCCCGTCGATGCCGTATTCGCGGGTCAGGATGTCGCGCGATAGGTTCGTCATCACCGTCACGCGGCTCGCTTCTTCGACGATTGAACGGACCGCGCGGCGGAGATCATTGTTCGGCGATGGAAGGACGGTGTGGAAAGTCACGACGGACGGTTTTTTGAGCGCTCCCAAAAAAGACAGGAGGTTTGAGCCGTAGGGCCCTCCGAAGAGGCCGAATTCATGCTGGACATTGACCAGTCTCACCTCCTCCATGCCGTTGATACTTTCGGCGGTTCGGAGAAAATCCCGCTCGGAGTTCGGATCGATTTCAAACAGGACTTGTTTCGGGTAGTGATAACGGGAGACGGCGTCGGGGTTGACCGCGGCGATTCTCGATTTGATGACGGATTCAAACAAGTCGTCCATGGCCCCCGTAAGGTCCGCGGTGAAAGTGGCGATGCCGCATTCCCTGGGTGGAAAACTGGACAGATAAATGATCTTCACGGGTTGTTTTTCAGCGCATTCAGCAGCTCTTCGAGGTCCATGGATTTTGCCGCGATGAGTTTGTCGGCCGCGCCGTAATAGAGAGTAAGCCGGCCCGCTTTGACCACGGCGCCCGTTGGGAAAACGACGTTGTTGACGTCCCCCTGTTTTTCCCAGGGTTCGGTCGGAGAAAATAAAGGTTTTTTCAAGCGGCCGATCACCCGGGTGGGATCTGCCAGGTCGAGGAGCGCGGCTGCCGCGCGGTAAATCTTTCCGCGCGGGGAGTCCTCCACGGCGTGGTAAATCAGCAGCCAGCCGTCCTTCGTCTCGATAGGAGGACAGCCGCCTCCGATGTTCCTGCTTTCAAACCTGTACTTGGGATCGAGCAGCACGTAATCACCCAAATTTCGGAGATAATCCCTCCAGTAGGCAAGGGTCAACTGTTTAAAATCGTCGAAATAGATCACCTGAATCCCGGGCAGCACGCGGTGGACCAGCGCGAACCGGTTATTGATCTTTTTCGGAAAGATGAACGCGTCTTTTTCCCACAACAGGATGTCGTCGCCCCCCCTATCCCTAGTAAAAGCATCGAAGAAGAAATACCGCTCCAGCAGCTTGGTTTTTGAAAAACCGAAAAGTTTGGCTGCCTCGGCATAAGTGATCCGCGGGGAAATGATTCCGTGCTTGGTGAAACGGACCAAATCGTCGCTTGTCGCGTAAGCGAACAGGGCATTTTTACCGTCGTAAACGGTATAGAACAGGTAATAAACGCCGCCCAGCAAGACGATCCTCGGGTCCTCGACACCCATTTTTTCGTAATCCTGTTCGGGGAAGAGGACCGGCTTGCCGGACCTCTTGACGGCCTTGTTGCCGTCGAGCTGGCAGTAGCCGATGGAGGAGACCATGTCTCCTTGTCTGACGGCCCTGTAAAACATGTGGTTGATGCCGTTGATCTCAATGCAGGCGGGGTTTAGGACGGCTTGATTCTCAAATTTATTGTGTGAGCTCTCAAGAATGATGCCTTCACTTTTGACGCTGATCATTTTCCCTCATTTTGCAGATCGAGCCTCAAGCGGGCGGTTTTACTGCCTGAGAGTAGGGCTGCGAGGATAAAGCGGTCGCGGCTTACAAAAAAATGAACGGGCGGGGATGAATCGGAGCACTTCTGCACCCGCCCGTTCAAGCGTTACCGTGCACCATCGTACCATTCACCTCTACCTGGCGGGAGCCAGTCAGCTTCCCCCATTCTCTCCCGCCACCTCTAGTATACCCCACTAAGGCTCCAGAAGGTATTTAAACGACCGGTTCCTGCGAAGGGTCTTTGGTGGAAGTAAACGGGGCCGACGGGACGACTTTGGAACCGCGCCTGACGGGCCCGTAGCCGACTTTCTCACGCAATTCCGGGACTGGTGCTTCAGCGGCGAACCGGCCCAACTGGCTTACCAGATCCCAACCTTCCCGCTGCCTGCCTAAACGGCCACAGTCTACCACAGCCTCCAGCCCTTTGTGCAGGAACCACTTGCACAATTGCCCAAAAAGAGCTTGCCAAACCATCAGGTGATAAGTATACTATTAAGTAGATAGATTACTTGTAGAGTTAACTATATACATATGGATATAGCATGATAGAGCTTGTAGGAATCAACAAAAAGGGGCGCGAACGGCTGATCGGCCTTCTGAGAAAAACCGGGCCGACTATCTCCGTGAAGGAGGCCTCTGCCATCTTAGGTTTGCCGTCCGTTCAAACCGCCCAGTTCATGGCTCGGTGGGCCAACCAAGGGTGGTTGGTCCGGGTACGAAGAGGACTCTACGCCCCTGTGTCGCTCCAAGCACGCAGGCCTGAAGATGTTGTCGCTGATCCATGGATCGTTGCGGCTCGAGTTTTTTCGCCAGGATATATCGGAGGGTGGAGCGCGGCCGAGAATTGGGGACTCACCGAGCAGATTTTCAGGACAGTCGTGGTGATGACGACGCAACCTTGGGGACCGCGCAAACAAAAAATCCAGGATACCGAATTCTGGCTGAGGAAAATCCCTGAGCGGCAATTATTCGGAACCAAAGCTGTGTGGCGCGAGGGGGTGCAGATTCATCTGTCTGATCCCACCAAGACAGTGATCGACATGCTTGATGATCCAGCCGTGGGTGGAGGTGCCCGCACGGTCGAAGATATTCTGAAAGCGTATATCAGCTCTCAAGAAAAGGACCTCGATCGATTACTCGATTACGCCAGCCGCATAAAGAACGGCGCCGTTGATAAACGGTTGGGTTATCTCCTGGAACGTTCCGGTACTGTGGAGGAAAAAATTCTTTCCAAGTTACGCGCTCGCCTGACCAAGGGGAACGCCAAGCTGGATCCAGCCCTGCCGGCCGCGCGGCTGGTAACGCGTTGGCGCCTCTGGGTGCCTGAAAATGGAGGGACGTCTCCAGCGTGATCGGCCGGCAGGAAATTATGGAGTTGTCCCGCGAGTTCTCCTTGCGCCCCAACGTCGTGGAGAAAGATTATGCGTTGGGCTGGCTGCTGTTTGGAATCGGGCAGCATCCGGAGTTGAAGGACAAGTGGATTTTCAAGGGCGGGACGTGCCTCAAAAAGTGCTACTTCGAAACCTACCGATTCTCCGAAGATCTGGACTTTACGCTGCAGGATCCCGCCCATTTGGATGAGCCGTTTTTGATCCGTGTTTTCAGGGAGGTTGGCGAACGGGTCTATGAACGCAGCGGCTTGGAACTCCATCCGGAGACTTTCCGATTCGAAGTGTTCCAGAATCCCCGCGGCAAAACC
>PCVW01000009.1 GCA_002787095.1 Candidatus Omnitrophica bacterium CG11_big_fil_rev_8_21_14_0_20_64_10
GATCGCCAGCACCATGTCGTTGCGCCGCATCGCGTCCACATAGGCCTTCTGTCCGGCGGTCTTGGGGGAGATCGTCTGCCGCTTGGAGGAGACCTCGATCTTGTCCATGTAGACCGCGTTCAAATCCAGCGCGCTGTCGGCCTGCAGCGCCCGGATCGCGTAGACCACCTCGCTGCGCCGCAGGTACTGTCCGGAGCGGATCAATTCCAGCAACTGGTCCACGAGGCGGGCAGCCCGACCGACGGCCGCTTCCGGCCCGTTGAGGGTCAGCTCCCGCCCCCGGGCAACGGTGCGGACGCCGAACTCCGCTTCGAGCAGCTTCATGTGCTCGTCGTGCAAACCGTACAGCGTGGCCGCTTCGTGGTCCGACAGCAGGTGAAACGACTTCTCCATCCGGCGCCGGCTACTTGATGTCGTAGTTCGTGACCGGTCCGGCGTCGGTTTCCAGATCGGCCGGCGGGATCATCAGCTTCTGCCCGACGACAATCCGGTTGGGGCTCTTCAAGGTATTCCGGTTGGCCTCGTAGATCAGCCGCCACTTCTTGGAAGTGCCGTACATCTTGAAGGAGATCTCCCCGAGGGTGTCTCCCTTCTCGACGATGTAGGTCTGGGTCACCGGCTCGGGCTTCTCCTCCTTCGGAATCAAAGGAGCCAGCGCTTCCCGCAGCTTCTCAAAGCGCTTGGGCTCCTCCGCCATGGGAGCGGGCTCGGCCACCGGAGCGGCCGACTCCATCCCGGCAACTTCCGGAGCGGCCGCTTCCTGTTTCTTGACCTTCCACGGCGTCATCTCACCGGCAGTCGCCAGCTCCACATCCGCCTGAATGATCTTCCGGGTGGTCCGGCGGGGGGTCGCCTCCGGCGGCGTCCCCATCAGGGTCCCCCGGTTCCCCTTAGCGAGCGACTGATCCACCCGCGGCTTCTCCACCACCTGCGTGCTGATCTTGGCGCAACCAACGCCCCCCAGCGTCAGCGCCGCCGCCATGCCGATCCCGACTGCCGTTTTCATCGTCCCCTCCATTATCCCTTTTTAAGACCCAAACCCAACCCCTTCAATTGATCGCTTGAGACCTCCGTCGGGGAGCCGACCATCAGGTCAATTCCCTTCTGCGTCTTCGGAAACGGAATCACCTCCCGGATCGAATCGGCCCCGCCCAACAGCGCGGTCAGCCGATCCACCCCGAAGGCGATCCCGCCGTGCGGCGGAGCCCCGTACCGAAACGCCTCCAGCAGGAAACCGAACCGGTCCAGCGCTTCGGGCTCCGGGATCCCCAACACCCGGAAGACCCCCTCCTGCGTCTCCTTGCGGTGGATCCGGATCGAGCCGGACCCCAGCTCCACCCCGTTGATCACCAGATCATACGCCCGGGAGCGGATTTTTCCCGGCTCCTTTTCCATCGCCGGCAGATCGGCCTCGAACGGCGCGGTGAAGGGATGGTGCTCCGCCTCCCACCGCTTCTCCTGTTCGTTGTAATGGAACATTGGGAACTCGGTGACCCAAAGGAACCGGAACCCGCTCTCCGGGATCAATTTCAGCCGCTTGGCCAGCTCCAGCCGGCAGGCGCCCAGGGCCGCCTGGGCCATCCGGGGCCGGTCGGCCGCCAACAGCAGCAATCCACCGGCCGGAACCCGCGCCTCGGCGACCGCCTTCTGCAGCGCTTCCTCGCCGAGATGCTTGAGGACCGGACAGACCAGCCCGTTCGCCGTCACCTGCACCGGCACCAGCCCACCGGCGCCGGCCGACTTGGCGACCTGAATCAGGTCGTCCAGATCCTTCCGGCTGAAATCGGCCCCGCCGGGGGCGGCCAAACCGACCACCCGCCCGCCGGCCCCGATCACCTCCTGGAACCGCTTGAAGCCGGTCTCCCGGAAAAGCTCCGTCAACTCCGTCAACTCCATCCCGAACCGGAGGTCCGGCTTGTCGGTCCCGTACCGGGCCATCGCCTCGGTGTAGGTCAGCCGGGGGAACGGCGTCGGCAGCTTCTCCCCCCGCACCGCCTGCCAGATCGCCGCGAAGAGCCGCTCCATGATCGAGAAGATCTCCTCCTCGTCCGTAAAGGAGAGCTCCAGGTCCAACTGGGTGAACTCCGGCTGGCGATCGGCCCGCAAATCCTCATCCCGAAAACAACGGGCCACCTGATAATACCGCTCCGCGCCCGCCACCATCAGGATCTGTTTGAACAGCTGGGGGGACTGCGGCAGGGCGTAGAACTTGCCGGGACTCAAACGGCTGGGCACCAGGAAGTCCCGCGCCCCTTCGGGGGTGGACTTGTTGAGGACCGGCGTCTCGATCTCCAGGAACTGCTCCTGGTCGAGGAAACGGCGCATTGCCTGAACAATGTCGTGCCGCAGCCGCATCAGCCGCCGGGGCTTCTCCCGCCGCAGATCCAGGTAGCGGTAGGTGTAGCGCAGCTCCTCCGACAGCGGCGCCCCCTCCACGATTTCAAACGGCGGGGTCGGCGAGGGATTGAGGATGGTGAGCTTCCTGGCCCGAACTTCCACCCGGCCGGTCGGCAGCTTGGGGTTCTCGGTCCCGGCGGGACGGGGAGCCACCTCCCCCTCCACCGCGACGCAGAACTCCGAGCGCAACTGTTCCGCCTGCCGGTGCAGCTGCGCATCCCCCTTGGGATCGAACACCACCTGCACCAGCCCGGAGCGGTCCCGCAAATCAATGAAGATCAGTCCGCCGTGATCCCGCCGGCGGTGGACCCAGCCGGCCAGCCGGGCCGCCGCACCAGGCCGGGCTTCAGCCAAATCCAGCGCCAAATGCTCCCGGATCACGCTCCCCCTCCGGAGTTCAGCATCCCGCGCACCTCGGCGACCCAATCGGCCTCCGGAATTTCCTTCTGTTCCCGAGTCGACAGATCCTTGACGCTCACCACTTTCTTGGCTCTCTCATTTTCCGAGCGGATCACCACCAGCCGGCAGCCGGACTTGACCGCCTGCTCCAACTGGCGCTTGAGGGCCCGCCCCTCCAGTTCGGCGGTCGCCGCGATCCCTTCGGCCCGCAGCCGCTCCGCCAGAACCAACCCTTCCCGAACCTCCGCCGGCGTCACCGCCGCGACGAAGACCGCCGTCCCCCCGGAAACAGCCGGCGTCTCCTTCCCCGCCTCCAACGCCAGCAGGATCCGTTCCAAACCGACCGCGAAGCCGATCGCCGGCACCGCGACCCCTCCCATTGAGCGGACCAGGTTGTCGTACCGGCCGCCGCCGCCAATTGCGTCCTGCGCTCCCAAGCCCGAATGGACGATCTCAAAGACGGTGTCGGTGTAGTAGTCCAACCCCCGGACCAGCCGGGGGTCCCGGGTGAACGGCACCCCGACCGCCTTGAGACCCGCCAGCACCTGCTCAAAGCGCTCTTTGGCCCCCGCAGAGAGGACCTCCGTAAAATCAAGCCGGGCGCACAGTTTCTGCAGCTCCGGCTCCTTGCTGTCCAGGATCCTTAAGGGGTTCTTCGTGAGCCGCTCCCGTTCCTCCAGCTTGAGTCTCGACGCGTGAGGGGCCAATTGTTCGCGGATGTACTCCAGAACGCGGGGGCGGTCCGCCGCGCTTCCCAAAGTGTTGATCCGAATCGTCCAGCCGGTCAGCCCCCAGGTGGTCAGCAGCCGGTTGAGCAGTGCGAGCACCTCCACATCCTGCGCGGGAGCGGAGGCGCCGAATAATTCCACGCCGAACTGGTGGAACTGCCGCCGCCGCCCAGCCTGCGGCCGCTCGGCCCGGAACATTGGCCCGAGATAGTAGAAGCGGCTTAAGGAAGCCGTCTTGTCCAGCCCCTTCTCCACGAAGGCCCGGACGATCGGGGCGGTCCCCTCCGGCCGCAGGGTCACCGCCCGCCCCCCCCGATCCTCGAACCGGTACATCTGCTTGGTGACGATCTCCGCCGCTTCTCCGAGAGAGCCGGTGAAGACCTCCTCCATCTCAATCAAGGGGGTGCGGATTTCTTCAAAGCCGTACAGGTGGGCGACGCGCCGGGCCTGGGACTCCAGACGCTGCCAGAGGAGGGTTTCAGGGGGAAAGAGGTCGCTGGTGCCGCCGAGCGCCTTTACAGGAGACATGCGGTCTGCGAGAAAGAGGTCAGCGGATGTCCCGCTTCATGATCAAACCGGGCTTGAAGGTGACCACCCGTTTCGGGGGCACGGGAACCTTGGCGCCGGTCCGCGGGTTGCGGCCGGTCCGTCCTTTTCGGGACTTCACCTTGAAGATCCCGAAGTTCCTCAATTCCACGGTCTGACCGGCGGCCAACGCCGCCACCACCGCCTCCAGGGCCTTCTGGACGACCCGCTTCACATCCAACTGCTTCAGGCCCGTCTCGGAAGCCACCTTGAGCACGATGTCCTTCTTGGTCATGGACATAAGATTGATTCCTCCCCTAGTCGCAGACAGTGATGGGTATTATCGTAACACCAAGTCAGCCCGAACGATACGGATTTTTACAGGGAGGAGCTTAAGCGGCCAACCTCCCGAAGGATCTTCCCCTCCGCGAAGCTCCGGCTCAACTCCTCCTACTATTCGATTGACAGATACATATAAATCATGCATACTTATATGCATGAGAACAACGCTCAACATTGACCTGCAGGCACTGGAACGGGCCGCCCGCCTGACCGGGATCAAGGAAAAAACCGCCCTGGTTCGGATGGGATTGGAGGCCCTGATTGCCCGGGAGAGCGCCAAGCGGTTGGCTCGGCTGGGCGGCAGCGAAAAGAACCTGCGCCCAATCCCCCGCCGCCGGGCTGCCTAACCTGTGATTCTGGCGGACACCTCGGTCTGGGTTTCCCACCTGCGTCATGGAGAAGCCCGCCTGAAAGATCTGCTCAATGAGAATCAGGTCTTGGTCCATCCGTTCGTCATCGGAGAGCTGGCCTGCGGGAATCCCAAGAACCGGAAAGAAACCCTTTCCCTTCTGCATGCCCTGCCGGCGGCGCCAGCCGTGGAACAAGCTGAGCTGCTCCGCTTCGTCGAGCAGAGGCATCTGCCCGGATCGGGCATCGGCTTCGTGGACGCCCACCTGCTGGCCTCCACCCAGTTGGCCGGAGCCCTTCTCTGGACCTCAGACCGCCTGCTGCGCCAGGCCGCCCAAAAACTAAACCTGAACTACACCCCGTAGACAGTTATCCACAACCGGGGACTGTCCCTGGGTGTTGATAACTTAGCGGGCGGGGACGGGGCGGCGGAAGCGTTCGCGGGGAGCGGCCGCAGCCGCCGGCCGCATCTGAAGGACTGCCTGCTCGGCCGGCACGAGGGCCAACAGCTCCGAGAAGAACTCCACCGACGGGGTGATGTGCAGGGCCGAACCGACGGCGACCCGGGCGCTCTTCTTCTCCCCCTCCCCGAGGAAGAGGTCCACCGGCAGCGGGCCATTGTGGCGGGCCAAAAGGTCCTTGAGCTGCTTGAGGTTCTCTTTCGGCATGTCGGGAGCCAGCCGGATCTTGAGGCGCTCGGCCCGATCGGTCAACGCCTCCTCGATCCCCGCCATCCCCTCCACCAGGAGTTTCGGCTGATCCTCCCGCAGGGAGAGCCGGGCGCTCAGCCAGACCACCCCGTCGGCCGAAAGCGCCCCCTCCACCTTCGGGAAGACCTGCGGGAAGACCAGCGCCTCCACCGCCCCGCTGAAATCCTCCAGGGTCAGGATCGCCATCCGCTCGTTGGTCCGCTTCGTGGTGGTCAGTTTCGTCTTGGCCAAAAGCCCGGCGACCGTCACCTCCTTGCCGTCGGGCAGGTTCGCCAGCTCTTCAATCCGGACCGGCCGCATCAACTGGAAGAGCCCCTGGTAGCGGTCCAGCGGATGCCCCGTCAGATAAAAGCCGAGCAGCGATTTTTCATAAGCCAACAGCTGGCCGGCCGGCCACTCCTCCACCTCCGGTAAGGTCAGCCCCTCGGCCGCCGGGGAGGCATCGCCGAAGACATCGAAGAAGGAAAGCTGGCCGGCCCCCTTCTCCCTGCCCCGGCTGGCAGCCAACTCCAGCGCCCGGTCCAGCACCGCCATCCACTGGGCCCGATGAGCCTTGAGGGAATCGAACGCCCCGCACTTGATCAGCGACTCCATGACCTTCCGGTTGTTGAGCCGGTTGTCCACGCGCTGGCAGAAGTCCACCAGCGACTTGAACGGTCCGGCTTCCTGGCGGGCCTCGACGATGGATTCGATCGCCTTCTCCCCGACATTCTTGATGGCGGTCAACCCAAATCGGATCCGCCCCTGATCGACGGTAAAACGGGCGAAGCTGCTGTTGACATCCGGCGGCAGCACCTCAATCCCCATCCGCCGCGCCTCGTTGACATAGAGGGCCACCTTGTCAGTGTTCCCCCGCTCACTGGTCAACAGCGCGGTCATGAACTCCACCGGATAGTTGGCTTTCAAGTACGCCGTCTGGTAGGCAATCAACGCGTAGGCGGCCGAGTGGGACCGGTTGAAGGCGTATCCCGCGAAATACTCGATTTTCTCGAAGATCGTCTCCGCCAGCCGTTTGGAGACCCGATTTCTAACGCAGCCGAGGATGAAGTCCTCCCGCGCCTTGGCCATGACCTGAGGGATCTTCTTCCCCATCGCCTTGCGCAGGGTGTCCCCCTGCGCCAGCGTGAAGCCGGCCAGCACATGGGCGATCTGCATCACTTGTTCCTGAAAAAGTATGGTCCCGTAGGTGTCCTTCAGGACCGGCTCCAGATCGGGATGCTCGTATTTGACCTGGATCTCCCCGTGCCGCCGGCGGATGAAGTCGTCCAGCATCCCGGAGCCGATGGGTCCTGGGCGGAACAACGCCACCAGCGCCACCAGGTCCTCAAAATGCTCCGGCTTCAAACGCCGCAGCAGATCCCGCATCCCGCTGGACTCCATCTGAAAAACGCCGGTCGCTTCGGCGCGGGCCAGCATTTCGTAGGTCTTGGCGTCATCGAGCGCAATGGCCTTGATGTCAAAGGGCTTGCCCGAGCCGGCGCCGATCAACTGCCCCGCCTCCTCGATGACCGTGAGCGTCCGCAGCCCCAGGAAGTCCATCTTGAGCAGCCCGATCTTCTCCAGCGCCTCCATCGAGTAGCCGGTCGTGATCTGGTTCTCCGACGACTTGAAGAGGGGCACATAATCGGTCAAATCCCCGTCGGCGATCACCACACCCGCCGCGTGGGTGGAGGCGTGCCGGGTCAGCCCCTCCAGATCCTGGGAGATCTCGAAGAGCCGCTTGACCTTGGAGTCGCTCTCCATCACACGCTTGAGCTCCGGCGAGGCGGCCAGCGCCTTCTGAAGCGTCATCCCCAACTCAAACGGGATCAGCTTGGCGATCCGGTCCCCCTCCCCGTAGGTGAAGCCCAGCGACCGGGCCACATCCCGCACAACCGCCTTGGCCTGCATCGTCCCGAAGGTGATCACCTGGGCGACATTCCCCCGCCCGTACTTGTTGTTCACATAATCCAGCACCTCGGGCCGGCGCTCGTAGCAGTAGTCAATGTCAATATCCGGCATGGAGATCCGGTCGGGGTTGAGGAACCGCTCGAAGATCAGTTTGTGCTGGATCGGGTCCAGGTCGGTGATCCCCAGGCAATAGCTGACGACCGAACCGGCTGCCGAGCCCCGCCCCGGCCCCACCGGGATCCCCTTGGACTTGGCGAAGCGGATCACATCCCACATGATCAGGAAGTAGCTGGTAAAGCCGGCCTGCGTGATGACCTTCAGCTCCCGCTCCACCCGCTCGGCCACTTCGGGGCCGGCCTTCGGATATCGCCGCTTCACCCCCTCGGCCACCAACTCCTTGAGGTACCCCTGCTGGCTCTTGCCCTCGGGCGGCGTGAAGTTGGGCAGATGCAGCTTGCCGAACTCCAACTCCAACTTCACCTTCTCCGCCACCTGCCGGGTGTTGAGGACCGCCTGGGGGACCTCGGTGAAGAGCTTCTTCATCTGGTCCGGCGACTTGAAATAAAACTCGTCGGTGTCGAAATGGAACCGGTTGGGGTCGTCCAGGTTGGTGCCGGTCTGGATGCAGAGCAGGCACTCGTGCGAGCGGGCATGACGCTTCTCGAGGTAATGCATGTCGTTGGTGGCGATGAGCCCTAGGTCCAGTTTCTGGGCCAACTGCACCATCGGGACGATGATCTTGCGCTGCTCCGGGATCCCATGGTCCTGGATCTCCAGGTAGAAGTCCCCCTTCGGGAAAAGGGCCGCCAGCTCCCCGGCCGCCTGCTCGGCCCGCTTGGCCTCCCCCCGGGCCAGCCAGTAGCTGACCTCCCCTTGCAAACAGCTGGAGAGGCAGATCAGCCCCTCGGAATGTTGGGCCAGGATCTCCTTGTCGATCCGGGGCTTGTAGTAGAACCCTTCCAGGTTGGCCAGGGAGATGAGCTTGAGCAGGTTCTGATAGCCGGTCCGGTTCTTGGCCAGCAGGATCAGGTGGAACGACGCTTCGGGAATTTCCTTGGAGGTGCCGCGATCCTGGCGGGAGCCAGGGGAGATGTAGGCCTCCACCCCGATGATGGGATTGACCCCCTCCTTGAGGCAGGCCTGGTAGAAGGGGATCGCCCCGAACAGGTTGCCGTGGTCGGTGAGTGCTAAGGCCGGCATGCCGTGCCGCTTGGCGGCGGCCGCCAGCTCCGGCAGACGACAGGCCCCGTCCAGCAGCGAGAACTCGCTGTGGACATGGAGGTGCACAAAATCAGCGTCGAGCTTGCTCACGGCGTTTTATCCAGAAAACCAAGAGAAACGAGGCTGCCAGGACCTGTGGAAATACAACCCAGAAGATGGTCGTCACCGCGGCCATAGCATAGAGAGGGACGAGCTTGACGGCCCGTCCCAGAACTTCCGAGAGGGGAAGTGGACTCTGCCCCAGGAATCCACCCAGCAACCCGGTGAAAAAACCGGTCATCGGGAAGGCAAAAAAAGTGATCAGAAAACCGGCCAGCAGGGTGAACCCCCCGCCACGCCAGCAGAGCGGCCCCAGCAACATCCCCAACAAAAAACCGGGAGGCACGGCCGGAAGCGCCGCGCGGAGCAGGCCGCCGGCGATGCTCGTATTCCGGCCGAAAAAGAACCAACTCGTCACGAACGCCACCACGAAACCGACGACCGCAAAATAACAACCAACAAGCAATCGCTTTTTCACATCACCCCCATCAGTGGGCGCGGGACCAGTAGGCCTGGATCCACCGGTCGTATTCCTGCTGGGAGAGCAGCCCGTCCTGCAGTATGTTGTGGAGCGCTGCGATCAGCCCGAACTCCTCCCGCGCGGTCGGGCTGCCCGGCTCCGCCAGCTTCTGCAGGGCGTATTTCATCTGGTCCATCTCCTGCAGGGAGATGTCGGGGGCCTCCACCTGCCCCAGCCGCTCAATCGCGACGAGACTGGCCGGTTTCCTCCCCCAGTCGTACCCCTGGGCCCCGGCCACAAACAGCGCATAGACCGACAACGCCAGGAAAGGGCCGAACATCAGGGCGACGAACTGGACGCCGGTCCGCCGGGAGCCGAACAAGCCGTAAAGGGTGGCCCCGAAGGGCAGCAGCAGGATCCCCAATGCCCAGGCGACCTTCCCCCCCACCGACCGCTCCGGCTGGATGAAGAGATGGACCAGCATCCAGATCGGGAAGACCACCAAATAAAAACCGAGGACGACGGCCAAGATCCAGGCCGAGATCGCCGAGGCAGTCTGCGGAGTGAGGGGAAGCCCCTCCATCTTTTAGGAGAAGCGGATCAGTTCGCCGGAGCCGGGGCCATCTTCCCGCCGGTGACGGGACAGTTGGCCTTCGGCATCATCCCCTTGGAGGCGCAGCAGGCCATCTTCCCCTTCGAGCCCATCCCGCACCGACCCCGCCACTGGTAACTCAGCTTGCAAGCGGTCCCGGCAATGGCGACCACGACAATCAAAATCCCGACAATCTGTCCGAACCGCTTCAAGTTCCCCTTCTGCCCCGCCGCCAGGGTCAGGACCCAGTAGCCGGCGGCCGCCGCGATCAACAGCAATGGAATTCCACCGAACATATCCGTTCCTCCTTTAGCAGTTTCCGCTCATTCCCATTCGATCGTCCCGGGCGGCTTGGAGGTGATGTCGTACACCACCCGGTTGATCCCCCGGACCTCATTGACGATCTTGTTGGAGACCCGCTCCAAAAAATCACTCGGCAGGCGGGCCCAATCGGCGGTCATCCCATCCTGGCTGGTGACCGCCCGCAGCGCCACGATGTGCTCGTAGGTCCGCTCATCCCCCATGACCCCCACGGTCTTCAAGGGGAGCAGCACCGCAAAGGCCTGCCAGACCTCATCATACAGCTTCTCGCGCTTGAGCGCATCTATGAATCGGATGTCCGCTTCCCGCAAGAGGTCCAGCCGCTCCTTCGTCACCTCCCCCAGGATCCGGATCGCCAGCCCCGGCCCCGGGAAGGGATGCCTGCCCAGCATCCCCTCCGGCATTTTCAGCGCCCGGCCGATCCGCCGCACCTCATCCTTGAAGAGCAGCCGCAGCGGCTCAATGAGTTTTAAGTTCATCTTCTCCGGCAGCCCCCCCACATTGTGGTGGGTCTTGATGGTGGCCGACGGCCCGCCGGAAGGGGACTTGGACTCAATCACATCGGGATAGAGAGTCCCCTGGGCGAGGAACTTCGCCTCCTTGTGCTTCAAGGCCTCTTCCTCGAAACATTCCACGAAGGTGTGGCCGATCCGGCGCCGCTTCTCCTCGGGGTCCTCGATCCCCGCCAGTTTCTCGAGGAAGCGTTTCTCGCCGTCTACGACAATCAGCTTGATCTGAAAATGCCCCCGGAAGGTGTCGATCGCCTCCTGCCGCTCCCCCTGCCGCAAGAGCCCGGTATCCACGAAGATGGGCACCAAGCGATCCCCGATCGCCTCATGCAGCAGCA
>PCVW01000055.1:0-4030 GCA_002787095.1 Candidatus Omnitrophica bacterium CG11_big_fil_rev_8_21_14_0_20_64_10
TCACCGGGCACTTACAGAACCGCCTACTGACCCTTTACACCCAATGAATCCGAGCAACGCTTGCCACCTCCGTCTTACCGCGGCTGCTGGCACGGAGTTAGCCGTGGCTTCCTCTGGAGGTACCGTCAAGCCGCCGGATTATTCGTCCGGCGGCGATTCTTCCCTCCTGACAGCGGTTTACGACCCGAAGGCCTTCATCCCGCACGCGGCGTCGCATTTTCAGGCTTGCGCCCATTGAAAAATATCCTCGACTGCAGCCTCCCGTAGGAGTCTGGGCAGTGTCTCAGTCCCAGTGTGGCTGACCACCCTCTCAGGCCAGCTATCCGTCGTCGCCTTGGTGGGCCGTTACCTCACCAACTAGCTGATGGACCGCGGGGTCATCCTCGAGTGCCAGGCCTTACGGTCCCCGGCTTTTCTCTCAATCCCCATCGGGATCGTGAGCTTATGCGGTATTAGCATCCCTTTCGGGATGTTGTCCCCCGCTCGAGGGCAGATTCCCCACGTGTTACTCACCCGTTCGCCACTGGCCGTCTGTAAAAGCCCGGTCCGTTCGACTTGCATGCCTAAACCACGCCGCCAGCGTTCGCTCTGAGCCAGGATCAAACTCTCCACATGAAAAAAGAGGTTTGACCTGAATCAATCATCTCAAAGTTACAGGGTTTGTTGATCCGAATTGTCAAAGAGCCAACCAGAGAAAACAAGGGCGCCGAAACCGGCGCCCCTGCCCTTTTGCCCGACCACCTGGGTCAGGCCAAAGGGAACCCGCTTCGTCTCGAGTTGCTCAGGTTGTCAAACTGCTCTCCAAGTCAATCATCATCTTGAGCGGAGCTAATTGTATGATTCCGGTTGCCCCTTGTCAAGACAATTCGTGAAGATATTTTACCGTCGATTTCACGCCCGCCAGCCGGCCCCCTGCTCCTCCCGAACCCCTCCCCGTCCCAGGTCCAGAACCGAGCGGCCGACATGAAACATCTGTCGGTCCTGAGCCCGGCGGCTGAAGTTCTTAACCTCTTTAGAAACAGACAGTTCCGTTGAAACCGACTCGTATTCGTCCAGCTGGACCGTCCGATCCTCTCCGACGGTGATCTCAAAACAGCGGGCAAACCAGAGGCGGTGCCGCCCTTCCGGATACTCCAACCCCTCCTGCAGCAGCCGAACCAAGGTCTCCCGATTCACCAATTCCCTTTTCATCGTAACCACCTCTCTCTAAGTTATGGGGCTCTTTCTCTCCCCTCCAGGTGCTTACCATGCAGAGTATACGGATTCCTTCCGATTTTGTCAAGATATCCTTCCATTTTTTATATAATATATGTGCTCAGAACCGTATCATCATCTATATACCTTGACTTTTTCAACATATATCAGGTATATTTTTGATTGAGATGGAAGGATCAGCAGAAGTCAAAGAGAGCCTCCAGTCGGTCCTCGGGAGCCGGGTCCGGTTCATCCGGAAGGAACAGAAGCTGAGCCTGGAGCAGTTGGCGGCCAGGTCGGGGGTCGCCTTGGCCACTCTGAGCCGGATCGAGAACGGCAAGGTGACCGGGAACCTGCGAACCCATCAACGGATCGCCGACGCCTTCGGCATCTCCATCCCGGAGCTGTATCAAGGAATGGAACAACCGGAGCCGGAGAGTTCCCTGATGGAAGCCCAGACCGAGGAAGCGGAGACCTTCACCTATGATGAGAAGGCCTCGGCGGTCCTGCTGGCCCGGCAAATCCACAGCAAGCAGATGCTTCCCCAGCTGATTCTTCTGAAGCCCGGCGGAAAAACGGCGCTGGAACAGTACCGCCGGGGAACCGAGCGGTGGATCTTCGGGCTGGAGGGAACGGTCCGGGCGGAGGTGAACGGCAAACCGTTCACCGTCTCCCCCGGCGGGACCTTGTACTTCAAGGGGTGGCTGCCGCACCGGTTCGAGAACGCCGGGGAAACGACCGTCCGGCTGATCTCGGTCACCAGTCCGGCGGTTTTCTAGGAGGGGCATGATGAACAAAAAACCGCTGATTCTGATCTGCGACGACGAACCGGGCGTCCGGGAGTCCCTCAAGGTGATCCTGGAAGATGACTACCGGATCATCGAGGCCGACAACGGGGAGGGGATGCTGGCGCAGGCCCGGAGCGAAAAACCGGCCCTGATCCTGCTGGATGTGAAGATGCCCCGCCTCAACGGCCTGGAGGCGCTCAAAACCCTGAAGAGCGAGCAGCCCAAATCAAAGGTCATCATGATCAGCGGCTACGAGTCGGTGGACGTCGCCTCCCAGGCGATGCGGCTCGGGGCCGACGACTACATGGTCAAGCCGTTCGACAAGGAGACCGTCCTCCTGAAAGCCGGCAAGTTCGCCGGAGGGGTCTAACCCCCGCTTCCCCCGATGATGCCGACGGCCTTCGACCATCTGCTTTCTTTAGCGCTGACGGCCGCCTCCTGCCTGGTGCTGGGGGTCTTCGTTCTGGCCGCCGCCCCCCGGGAGCGGCTCAACCAGACCTACGCCCTCTTCTGCGGCAACATCGCCGTCTGGGCCGCTTTTCAAGGGGTCATGATGCTGACCATTCATGACCTGGAACTGGCCCGGAGCCTCAGTGTCGCGGAACATGTGGGGGTCGTCCTGATCCCGGTCCTTTTCCTCCACTACACCCTCCTGCTGGCGGAGCGGCCGGCCCATCGAATGCTGCGAATTCATTACGGCATTGCCCTGGTCTTCCTCATCCTCGTCCTTCTGCCGATCCCCTGGATTGTCGGCGGCGTGGACGAAACCACCTACGCCGCCGAAAAAATCGTCTTCGTGGAACCCGGGCCGCTGTACGGGGTGATGATGGCCTGGTTCTTCATCCCGGTGCTGACCGGCCTGAACCGGCTTTGGGGCGCCTACCGGAACAGCACCGGCGCCCGGCGCAACCAGATGAAGTATGTTTTCTGGGGAGCGTTGATCGGCTATTTCGGGGGGTGCGGCAACTACCTGTATGTCTACGATGTTCCGATCCCCTGGTTCAACCCGAACGGCACCTACGGGGTGCCGATCTACATGGGGATGACCGCCTACGCGATCGTTCGCCACCGGCTGATGGACATCAATGTCGTCATCAAGAAGACCTTCCTCTACACCCTGCTCTACTCCGCCTGTTTGGCGGTGTTCGGCTTCGTCGTCTTCGCGCTCGGCCAGCGGCTGCTGCTCGGCGCGGTGGATCCCCGGATGATCTGGCTCTCGATGGCCGGGGTCCTCTTGGTCGTCACGATGGTCCGGCCGCTGGACCGGTTCCTGACCCGCATGACCGACCGGCTGCTGTTCCGGGAGCGATACCGCTACCAGCAGACCCTCAAGACCGCCTCGGCCGGCATGGGACGGATCCGGAGCCTGCCGAAACTGCTGACCCTGATCGCCCGGGTCATCGTCAACAGCGTCCGGATCTCCCACGCCACGATCTTCCTAAAGCGCCCCGGCAAACCGTTCCTGTCAGTCGTCGCCTCCCGCGGCCCGAAGAAGAAGCCGGTGGGGCTGCTGCGGCTGGAGGCCGACAGCCCCATCGTCGCCCGGCTGGAGCGGCACGCGGAGCCGATCGTCTGCGAAGAGCTGCGGGAGCAGCGCCGGGAACCGGCGGTCGTCGCCGAGATGGAGCGGCTGGAGGCGGCGGTCTGCGTCCCCAGCTTCATCGACCAGAAACTGATCGGGCTCTTCCTGCTGGGGGAAAAGCGTTCGGGGGACATGTACAACACCGAGGACCTGGACATCTTCTCCACCCTGGCCAACCAGGCGGCGCTGGCGATCGAGAACGCCCAGGCCTACGCGGAGCTGATCCACACCCGGGACCAGCTGCTGCAGTCGGAGCGGCTGGCGACGATCGGGAAGTTCGCTTCCGACATGGCCCACGAAATCAAGAACCCCCTGCAGGCGATCATGACCTTCTTCGAGGCGCTTCCGGAGCGGTATGAGAACCCGGATTTCCGGAACCGCTTCGCCCGGATCGCCCACGGCGAGGCCCGCCGGATCGATCAGCTGGTCAAGGACCTGGTCCATTACACCCGCCCCCGGCCCCCCC
>PCVW01000055.1:4099-14439 GCA_002787095.1 Candidatus Omnitrophica bacterium CG11_big_fil_rev_8_21_14_0_20_64_10
GAAGCAGGTCTTCCTGAACCTGATCATCAACGCGATCGACGCGATGGGGGAGGTCCCGGAGCGCAAGCACACCCTAACCGTCACCCTGCTCCCTACCCCGGAAGTGCTGCAGGTCGAGGTGCGGGACACCGGCTGCGGCATCCCGGAGAAACACCGCTCCGCCCTGACCACCCCCTTCTTCACGACCAAGGAGAAGGGATCCGGGCTGGGGCTGGCGATCGTCCGGAACATCCTGGAAGGCCACCACGCCTCCCTCCACATCGACAGCCGGGTCGGTGAAGGGAGCGCCTTCACGCTGCACCTGCCCCGCCGCCAGCCCGGCTCCCTCTCCCGCGCCGCCTGATGCGGTATACTGGACCCCATGATGAAATTCACGCTCAGGGTCCGGATCATCTCCCTGATCACCCTCTTCACGGTGATCCTGATCGGCGCCTTCACCGCCCTGCTGCTCACCCGCCAGCTGGAGGTCATCACCCAGAACAACCGCTACCGGGCCCGGCTGGGCTCCTTCGTCGCAAAACGGGATTTTGAGCGGGCGCTGATCACCTCGATCCAGGCCGGCGATCCGGCGGCCGCCTTCCAGAAGCTGATCCCCCTGCTGCAGAAGGGACAGCTGGCCGAGGAGGCGATGATCGTGGACCCGGCCGGCAAGGTGGTCGCGGCCGGCACCGCCTACCGGGTGGGCCGGACCTTGGAGCCGGCGGAGCTGACCGCCGTCGAGCGGGCGGTCCGGTCCTACAACCCGAAGAAGTGGTTTGAGTCCCGCGTCACCCCCGAGAAGATCACCTTCCACATCCCGATCACGATTGATGAGGTCCCGCAGTATGTCGCGATCATGGACTACTCCCTGGGCAACATGGGACAGGCGATCCGGGAGGTGGGACTGCTCTGCTTCCTGGCGGCGCTGGCGGTCATTTTGGCCGTGGTCCCCCTCTGTCTGGCTCTGATCCGGGCGATCTTGGGACCGATCCAGCTGCTCGGAGACGCCACCCGGGACATCGCCGGCGGCAACCTGCAGCGGCAGGTGACCGTGCCAACCGAGGATGAGCTCGGAGACCTGGCCGGCACCTTCAACAACATGGCCAAATCCCTGGCCGAGATGAAGGCCAAGGCGGAAAACGCCAACCCCCTGACCAAACTGCCCGGCAACAACATGATCCATGAACAGATCGAGAAACGGCTCCAGTCCGGCAAGAAGTTCGTGGCGGTCTACTCCGACCTGGACAACTTCAAGGCGTTCAACGACAAGTACGGGATCGGGGCCGGCGACCAGGCGATCAAGCTGACCGCGGAAATCTCCAAGGAGGCGATCAAGAAAGGAGCGATCGGGGACTTCCTGGGGCACGAGGGAGGGGACGACTTCTTCATCCTGACCACCCCGGCCAAGGCCCAGGCGGTCACCGATTACCTCTGCCAGGAATTCGACAAACAGGTGCGGAAATTCTATTCGGAGGAGGACCAGAAACTGGGGAAGATCGTCTCCAAGGACCGGGAGGGGAACCTCAAGGAGTTCCCGATCATGACGATCTCGCTGGCCGGCGTCACCAATGCCCACCGGGAGCTGAAGACCTATGCCGAGATCACCAACATCTGCGCGGAGGTCAAGAAGATGGCCAAGAAACTGTCCAAGGAAACCGGAAAATCCAGCTTCTACCTGGACCAGCGGACCGGCGACCGCTCCGAAGGGACCGAGCAGAAAGAAACACCCGAAACCACGCCCGATTCCCCGCCGGCTTCCGAGCCGACACCACCGCCGGCGCCCCCCCCCGCCCCGCCGACCCCTCCACCGACACCGGCCGCCTAGGCCCCGCCGGCCAAAATTCGCCCCTCCCGGACCTCCGCCTCAAAACTTTCCAGCCCGGCGGCAGGCGGGGTCGTCAGGTCCACCAGGAGCACCGCCAGCGCCTGAATTGTCTGAAGACTCCGATCCGCCGGAACCTCCTCAACCAAGATCTGGAAGTTCTCCCCCTTCCCCACCCGGGCGGTCAGCTCAACCGGCATCCCGTTGGGAAGCTCGATCGGGACGGGCATCCGCCTCGAGATGGACAATGAGTCCGGAAGATCGGAAGGGATCATGACCATCTCCACGGCCCTGGGGCTGTTGTGGAGAATGGTATCCAGAGTGAAGTGGGTGGCCGCCCGATCACGATTCAACTCGGCGCCGGGAATCCAGAGGGCCAGGGCGGTCCGGGCGGGGTCCGAGCCGGTCTGATGGAAAACCCGGGCGATTTTCCCCTGAGCCTGATGCTCCGGGTTGAGCACGGCAGCCGAGGTCCCCCGGCCGAGCGCGAACTGCCTTTCCAAAAGCAGAGCAAGGCGTTCCGTCGATGCCACAGGGGGGTCCAGCTCAACAGGAACCACCCCCGCCCGGGCGGGCGATCCAATGGCCTCCCAGGCGATCCGATCCATGACCTGAGCATACCGATCCTCCTGCTGCTCCGTCTGCAGGCTAATCGTTCCGGCTTCGGCATCCGGCGCTTCAGCCGAGAAAAGCCCCCATGGATCGTCCCCTTCCCCGTCGCCGAAGAGCGCTTCCAAATCGCCTCCTCCCCCAAAATCATCGGGGCCTGGAATCGATCCGCCATTGGCGGAAGCGGGCAAATCGTTGAACAATCCCGCCGACACCGCCGCGGCGGTGCTCAACCACAGCTCATCTCCGGATGTCCTGCAATAAACCTCTTCCTGCAAATCCTGAAGCACCCCCCAGAGTCCCCGGATACGGGCCAGGTTGATTTGGTCATGCTCCAACACCCCCACTTCAAGCAACTCCGATCCAAATGGAGAAGAGTAGCGAACCATTTCAATTCGCCCGCTTCCAATTTGGGACCCAAAATCCGTCTGAAATTCATCCCAAGGGAGACTCGACCACCCCTCTCCAGGCCACCAGTGGTCGCCCGTTTCCAGCCCGGCGGCGGGCCCGCCACGGCGGGCAAGCTGGAGGGCCGCTTCCAGTCCGGCGCGGGTTTGGGAAGAGAGCTGAACACGAAGGGTGTCGGAGGAGGGAGCGGAAATCATCTCCGGCGAGGCAGAAAGGGGCCCTGCGCCGAGCAGAAGAACCAGCGTCAGCGAAAGCCAACGGGCGGCAAATGAGCGTCGGGGAGCCGTCACGGCATTGAAATCCTCGCTGAACAGTCTAGCGGGATTGAAACTGGATTACAACATAATTATCTAGAATTATACTACTGTTAAATAAGGAGTTTAAGGAAGCGGCGCTTGCCGACTTTGAGGACCGAGCCGTTTTTGACCGGGATCTTTCCGTGGGGGTCCTTCTGAACGACGCCGTCTAAGTCCACCGCCCCCTGCTGGATCAGCCGCCGGGCCTCCCCCTTGGAGGGGGCCGCGCCGGAGCCGGCCAAGATCTCAGCGAGACTGGCCTGCCTTTTTTCAATCAGGCCGGCCGGAACCCGATAGGTGGGGATCTCCTCCGGCAGATCCCGCTTGCGGAAGACGGTGTCGAAATGCTTCTGGGCGGCGTCGGCCGCTCCCTGCCCGTGGAACTGGGCAATGATCTCCCGGGCCAGCCGCTGTTTGGCTTCCATCGGGTGGAGGGTCTTGACCTCCTTCAGGTCGGCGTCGGTCAGCAATTCGAAGTATTTGGGGGTGAGGGCGTCCGGGATCGACATGAGCTTGCCGAACATCTCCTGAGGCGGCTCGGTGATTCCAACCGCGTTGCCGTACGACTTGGACATCTTCTTGACCCCGTCGGTCCCCTCCAGAAGGGGCAGGGTCGCCACCACCTGAGGCGGCTGGTTGAACCGCTCCTGGAAAAGCCGCCCCATCAGGAGGTTGAACTTCTGGTCGGAGCCGCCCAACTCCAGGTCGGCCTTCAGCATCACCGAGTCGTACCCCTGCAGCAGCGGGTACATCGCCTCGGTCACGGTCAGCGAGGCCCCCGATTTGAGCCGCTCAGTGAAGTCGTCCCGTTCCAGGAGGCGGGGCACCATCAGCTTCCGGGCGATCCCGAGGAAGTCGGCCAGCCGCATGGGGCCAAACCACTCGCTGTTGAAGCGGACCTCCAGCTTCTTCACATCCAGGATCCTGCCGATCTGTTCCTGGTAGGTCCGGGCGTTTTGCAGCACCTGCTCCGGGGTGAGGTCGGGCCGGTCAGAGAGGCGGCCGGAGGGGTCGCCGATCATCCCGGTGAAGTCGCCGATCAGGAAGATCACGGTGTGGCCGAGCTTCTGGAAATGGGCCAGCTTCCGAAACAGGACGACATGCCCCAGGTGAAGGTTCGGAGCGGTCGGATCGAAGCCGGCCTTGATCCTCAGCGGCCGGCCGGCGGCCAGTTTTTTGCGGAGCTCCGCCTCGGAGATGAGTTCGGTGAGGCCCCGCTGAATCAGTTGGAGGGAATCGGGAGAAGTGGGAAAAGCGGTCACACCCGCTTAAGGCTCAGGGCGATCCGCCGCTGATCGGTATCCACCCGGATCACCCGGGCCTGGATCGGATCACCGACCTTGTACTGCCGTTCAAGGAACTCGACGACCGGATCGGCGGAGCTGTCACTCGAAGCCCCCTCCTCAACCCCGTCCTCCCCCCGGCGCCCCTTCTTGAGGTTCGCCGGAAGCTTGACCGGAAGCTCCGAGAGATGGGCCAATCCGTCCAGGTCCTTCTCGATCTCGATGAAGAGCCCGAAACCGGCGATCTTGGTCACCTTGCCGTCCACCAGCGTGCCGGCCGGATAGCGGTCGGCCATGCCGGCCCAGGGATCCTCGGTCAGGGCCTTGAGACTCAGCCCCACCTTCTGGTTGGCCGGATCAGCCGAGATGATCTGGACCTGGATCTCATCCCCCTTGTTCAGCAGTTCAGAGGGGTGACCCACGCGGCGGGTCCAGGAGAGGTCCTGCACATGCAGCAGGCCGTCAATCCCCTCCGCCAAGTTCACGAAGGCGCCGTAGTCGGTCAGATGCTGGACCTTGCCGGTCACCTGGGAGCCGATCGGATGGGCCGCCACGAAGGCCTCCCACGGGTTCGGCTCGGTCTGCTTGATGCCGAGGGCGATCTTCTGATTCTCCCGGTCGGCCGACAGGACAACGCAGGGGACGACCTGCCCCTCCTTGAGCATCTCATTGGGATGGGCCGGGCGGCGGGTCCAGGAAAGTTCGGAGACATGCACGAGCCCCTCCAGCCCCTTCTCCAACTCCACGAAGGCGCCGTAGGGCATCAGACTAACGACCCGCCCCTCGATGCGGGTGCCGACCGGATACTTCTCCTCCACCTTGTCCCAGGGGTTCGGCTGGAGCTGCTTGAGCCCCAGGGAAATCTTGAGGGATTCCCGATCAAAACCGAGCACCATGACATCCAGCTTCTGACCGACGGAGACCACCTCGCTCGGATGGCCGACCCGGCCCCAGCTCATGTCGGTGATGTGCAGCAGGCCGTCGACGCCGCCCAAGCTGATGAAGGCGCCGAAGTCGGTGATGTTCTTGACGACTCCCTGGCGGACCTGGCCGATCTCCAGCTCCTCGATCAGCTTCTGCCGCAGGGAATCCCGTTCCTTGATCAGCGCCTCCTTGCGGGAGACGACGATGTTCTTGCGGGCCTTGTTGACCTTGAGAATCGTGACCTTGGCCACCTGCCCGACCAGGGCGTCCAGGTTGCCGAAGCCGCGCAGGAAGACCTGGGAGGCGGGAAGGAAGGCCTCGACCCCCTCGACATCCACCATCAGCCCCCCCTTGACCTTACGGGCGATCCGGCCGTCCACCATGTCCCCTTCGCCGGACTTCTCAAAAAGACGCTCCCAGCCCTTGACCCGCTCGGCCTTCCGCTTGGAGAGGACGACCAGGCCGTCCTCATTTTCGACCGATTCGAGCAGGACCTCGACGGGATCGCCGACCTTGACCGAGGCCGGCTCGTCGAATTCGGAGAGGTCCACCATCCCTTCGGACTTGTAGCCGATGTCGATCGTGGCCTGGCCGCCGCGCAGGGCGATGACCCGCCCCTGAACGATCTCGCCCTCCTTGAAGGACTTGATGCTCTCTTCGTAATACTTGGCGAGCTCTTCCCGATCCAGCACGGCTTGGCTGTCAGCTCCTTGGGTTGTTGAAAAGGTGTCGAGCATAATCGAGCATTGTATCAAGAGTTTGGGCCGGTTTCAAGTGAGTATTGTTGATTCTGATCGCTCCTTTGGGAACTCTTAACGGCGAGTCGGCCCGTTCCCGATCCCGCCGGTCCCGCCGGCGGATCTCCGTCAGCACCTGCTTAAGCCCCACCCGGTGGCCGGCGGCAATCAGCTCCTCCCGGCGGCGGCGGGCGCGCTGCGACGGATCGGTGGAGAGGAAAAACTTGAGCGGGGCCGAGGGGAAGACCACCGTTCCGGCGTCCCGCCCCTCCGCGACCACCCTTCCGGGCCGGCCGATCCGCTGCTGCTGCCGCACCAGCGCCCGCCGGACCGCGGGGACGACCGCCACCCGGGAGGCGGCCTCCGTAACCGCCGGCCGGCGGATGGCCCGGGTCACATCCTCCCCATCCAGCAGGAGGCGCAGCTTCCGACCCGGATCCACCCGGAACGCGATCACGCTTTCCCGGCTCAACCGCCCCAATTGCCGGGCGTCGGAAAGGGGGCAGCCGCTCCGAAGCGCCTTCAGGGCGACCGCCCGGTACATCGCGCCGGTATCCAAATGAAGGAAGCCGAGCCGCTTGGCCAGCTCGCGGGCGGCGGTGGACTTGCCGCTGCCGGAAGGGCCGTCAATCGTGACGATCTTAGGACCGGAGGCGTGTCTCATCCGGCCCGGCGGACCAGCCGCTTCCGCTTGGCCGCCGCCGACTTCAGCCGCCGCCGGAGGGTCTTCCCCTCTCCCCGGCGGATCTGGTTCCGAAGGGTGGTCATCCGTTTGAGGTACCGGTCCAGGGCGCCGACGATCTCCCGGCGGTTGTCCAGACAGATCGTCTCCCAAAGCGCCGGGCTGGCCATCCCAATCCGGGTGGTGTCGAAGAAGCCGCTGCCGGCCAATTTCAGGGAGGCGGGATCGGCCGTCTCGATCAGGCCCACCGCCGTCAAATGGGGCAGATGGCTGATCCGGGCCACCTCCCGGTCATGCCGGGCGGCGGAGCGGACCACGACCCGGGCCCCGACCGATCGCCAGAGGGCCGCCACCTTTGCGGCCGCCTCTTTCGGCGTGCCGGCCGCCGGCGTCAGAACGCAGGCGGCCCCCCGGAACAGATCAGCCCGGGCCGCGGCGATTCCGGACCGTTCAGAGCCGGCCATCGGATGGCCTCCGACGAAGATCAGCTTGCCGGCCGGCCGCCTGAGCGCCCGGACGATCGACCCCTTGGTGCCGGCCGCGTCGGTGACGATCACCGGACCGGCCGCCATCCGGGCGACCCGGCGGGCCAGCCCCGGAACGGTGTCCAGCGGCGTGGCGATCACGACCAGGTCAGAGCGGCTCAGCCAGTCGGAACAGAGGAGGGTGTCACCGTCGTCAATCGCCCCGAGCCGCTTCGCCTGACGAAGAACCAACGGCCGCCGGGCAAAGCCGATCACCCGGCGGGCCGCCTTGTTTTTTCGCAGCGCCATCCCGAGGGAGCCGCCGATCAGCCCCAGCCCGATGATCGAGACCTGCTCAAAAATCGGCTTCATCGCTTAAACAAGAAATTCCTAATGAGTGCCGCCAGCAAGAGAATCGCGGATGTCAGCAACAATCCCGAGAACACCGACAAGATAGGCCACCAGCCGCGATCCACGCTTTGACCCGTTGTAGCCCGGAAATATCCGGCACTCCCTAACCACGCCAGAAGAATGGTCAAAAACACAAGCCGATTAAAGCGAAGCAATTTCCCGCTCTCTTGCGGATCCTCCCCCGGCTTCCGATTTCGATAGAGGAGCAGCAACCCTATCAACAACGGGATCAGGATCGCAAGCGCTGCGAGCATATTCTGCTAGATCTCCCGGCCGACCGCCTTGGCCACCTTGCGCAGATCCTTCATCAGGGCGGCGAACTTCTCCGGCAGCATGGACTGCTGGCCGTCGCAGAGGGCCTCCTCGGGCTTGGGATGGATCTCCATCAGGAGACCGTCGGCCCCGGCGGCCACCGCCGCCTTCGCCATCGAGGGGACCAGCCCCCAGGTCCCCGCCGCGTGGGAAGGGTCCACGACCACCGGCAGGTGGGTCTTCTGCTTGACGACCGGGATGACGCTTAAGTCCTGCGTGAAGCGAGTCTCGGTCTCGAAGGTCCGGATTCCCCGCTCGCAGAGGATCACATTGAAGTTGCCGTTCTGCAGGATGTACTCGGCCGACAACAGCCAGTCCTTGACGGTCGAGGCCATGCCCCGCTTCAGCAGCACCGGTTTCTTGCTGCGGCCCACCTCCTTGAGCAGATCGAAGTTCTGCATGTTCCGGGCGCCGATCTGGATGATGTCGGCGTGCTTCTCGAACAGCTCCAGGTCCCGCACATCCATCAACTCGGTGATCACCGGCAGGCCGGTCTTCTTGCGGGCCTCGGCCAGGAACTTCAGTCCCTCCTCCCCGAGCCCCTGAAAGCTGTAGGGGGAGGTCCGGGGCTTAAAGGCGCCGCCCCGCAGGACGGTCGCCCCCGCCTTCTTGACCGACTTGGCGATCGAGAGGAGCAGCTCGTAATTCTCCACCGCGCAGGGGCCGGCCATCACGACGATCTTCCTGCCGCCGACCCGGACCCCGTCGCCGACCCGCACAACCGTGTCGGCCGGCTTGAACTCGCGGGAGACCAGCTTGTAGGGGGAGAGAACCGGCATGACCTTCTCCACCCCCGGGAAGACCTCCAGCGGCTGGGAGCGGAGGATCTCCTCCTCGCCGATCACCCCGATCAGGGTCCGCTCAATCCCGCGGGAGATCATGGGCTTGAGGCCCAGCGCCTTGACCTTCGTGACGATGTGCTTGATCTGCGCTTCGCTGGCATCCGGTTTCAGAACGATAATCATGGCAACACCCTTTTAACGGTTGAGCGCCGCGGTGAGCGCCTCGATGAATCTCAGGTTCTCTTCGGGCAACCCCACGGTCACCCGGACATGCTCGGAAAGACCCCAGGCCGTCATCCCCCGGACGATCACCCCCCGGCGGAGCAGCCGCTCCATGAGCCCCGCCGCGTCCGGCCCGGCCTGAAACAAGATGAAGTTGGCGGCGCTCGGGACCGCCGGCAGATTCAGCCGCTTCAAGGCGGCCTGGATCTTCCCTTTCTCCTCCCGCAGCAGGGCGCGGGTCCGTTCCAGGAACTCAGCGTCGTCCAGGGCCGCCTCGGCGGCCGCCTGCGCCAAACTGTTCACATTGAACGGCTCCCGCACCTTCTGCAGAGCAGCCACGATCTCCGGGGCCCCGACGCCGTAGCCGACCCGCAGCCCCGCCAGACCGTACGCCTTCGAAAAGGTTCGGGTCACGAAAACAGGTTTCTTGCCGACATGAGTCAGGCCGTCCGGATAATCCGGCGCGTCCACCAGCTCGGCATACGCCTCGTCCAGAAAGACCAGCACCCGGTCGGGACAGCGCTGAAGGAACCGTTCCAGCTCCGCCCGGGTCACGAAGGTGCCGGTCGGGTTGTCCGGATTGGCGATGAAGACGATCCGGGTCCTGGGGCTGAACGCCCCGGCCATCCCCTCCAGATCGTACCGGAAATCCCTCGAGGGAACCACCCGCACCCGGGCCCCGGCAATCCGGGCCGCGATGCCGTAGATCAAAAAGGTCGGATCGGCGACGATCACCTCATCCCCCGGCTCCACGAAGGCCCGCACCGCCAGGGTGATCAGCTCATCAGAACCATTGCCCAGGATCAGCTGCTCCGGCCCCACCTGAAGCCTCGCCGCCAGTTTCCCGGTCAGCCGGGGAGCGCCGCTCTCCGGATACCGGTGGAGGTTCGGCAGCGCCCTGCGGATCGCCTCCAGCGCCTTGGGGCTGGGGCCCAGGGGATTCTCGTTGGAGGCCAGCTTGACCGCCCCCGAGATCCCCAACTCCCGCTCCACCTCTTCGATCGGCTTGCCGGGCCGGTAGGGGCGGATCTCCGACAAAGCCCGCCGCGGTTCGGGTCCCATCACCGCTGCCTCAGCGGATAGGAGCCCAGCACCTTGCAGCCGGCGGTCTGCCGGGCCACGCCCCGCAGGGCGGCGGCAACCCGCTTGTCGCTCCGGTGCCCCTCCAGATCCACGAAAAAGAGATACTCCCAGGCCCGCCGCTTGGAGGGTCTCGATTCAATCCGGCTCATGTTGATGTGGTGCCGGGTGAACGGCGCCAGGGCCCGGTGAAGGGCGCCGGGCCGGTCCTTGAGGGCGAACATCAAGGAGGTCTTGTTCTTCCGCCCCTTCGGCGGGGTCTTCAGCGACAGGACCAGGAACCGGGTCCGGTTCTTCTCCGCGATCGGAATCGGGACTGCCCGGAGCTT
>PCVW01000069.1:0-12599 GCA_002787095.1 Candidatus Omnitrophica bacterium CG11_big_fil_rev_8_21_14_0_20_64_10
TTGCTTTATCGTTACCGGGATGCGCGCCGGACGGGAGCGGAGGCCCAGGACGCGGTGAGGGTTGCGCTCATGCGCTGCGCGCAGCCGATGATCGCCTCGTCCCTGGTTGTCGCGGGAGGGTTTGCCGTGACGCTGTGCGGCCAGATGGCGACGACGGTGCAGTTTGGCATGCTGGCGTGCGCGACCATCGGTTTGGGGATGCTGGGCGATCTGATCCTCCTGCCGGCGCTGTTGGCGATCTGGAAACCGGGGGAGAGGCGTTGAGTAGGAGATTCCTTGTCGCGGCGTGGGGGTATTTCCCTGATGGAAGGTTAAGAGGTTGCCCTGATTGTGCGGTGGTTGTCTTCGGTCTACGATGTCCTCATGATTGAAGCGATAGGATGGGAAGAGGACGGTGGATGTGCTTGATCTATCACAAATGGCAGCGCAGGCGGGTTGAACGGATTGCAGCGGTAGGGTGCGTCAGCAGGAGCCTGTTCCATGTTCGATTTCGGAGAGTTGTTAATGCTTAAGGTCGTGCAGGTAGATTCAGATAGGGAGAGGAAAGGTGTTCAGATGAAGATGAATCGGGTTGCTTTGGGTGTTCTGGCGGTGTGGGGGGTCATTGCGCTGGCGTTGTCGCGGCCGATTCCGTCGGCTACGGCTGCTGTCCCCTTGTTGATGGTGGATAACTTCGATGGACCTGGAGGTCTCACGAATATGCTCGACAACCGGGCCAGCACATTCGTCAAAGCTCCTTCGAAAGTTATGGTGAGCGTCCTGGAGGATGCCATTGAGGGGAAGAAAACGCGTGTTTTGATGATCCGGTATGAAAAGAAGCAAACTGGAGGTCCTTTTGACGGCGGCGGATGGGCTGGGTATTACACCCTGGTGAAGTCGCCCGGTGCGGTGGTGGCTCCGACCTTGGAGAGTCCAACCCCTGAGCCGGCTGAAGATAAGTACCTGGATGCCAGCGGCTACAAAATGTTGACCTTCCTGGTTCGCGGAGAGACGGGTGCCGAGAATTTTGTCATCGGTTTATCCGACCAGCATTGGGATCAGGTGGGGGATTCCGTCAAATCGCAGGAGATCGGCAAGTATCTGCCGGCGGGTAAGTTAACCACGGAATGGCAGGAGGCGATGATTCCGCTCGATGAGTTTTTCCTGGATCACACGCGGTTGTCCGGGATTGCGGTGGTATTCGATGGGGGGTTATTTCCGGTGGCGGGGAGCGCGGGGAAGATTTACCTCGACGATATTGCACTGGAATGAAAAGGAGAATGGTCATGAAATCAAGACAGATGTATAAATTCGGGATAGTTTTGTTGGGAGTGGGCGGTTTGGCCGCCATGGTGGGCTGTGCCAAGGGCAATCAGTACAGCAGCCTTGTCGGCCCTCGCGGTCTTGCTGGTCCTCGTGGTGAGACCGGAGTGCAAGGTTTCACTGGACACAGAGGCGCGTCCGGTGCTGCTTTGAGTGGTGAACGGGGCGCGGTGGGTCCGGCTGGTCCCATGGGCGAACGAGGGGCTACCGGCCGGAGAGGACCTATCGGCGATGTCGCGAGAGGCCCTATGGGTGCAGTCGGACCGTCGGGTCCTCGGGGCGCGCGAGGTGAAGTTGGGGGAAGGGGCGAACAGGGGGACAGCTTGGCTGGTTATGCTGGTTCTCGGGGCGTTTCCGGTCCCCAAGGGGCACGAGGTCCTGTCGGAGACGCGGGTGCGAAAGGCCCCACCTTGTACGGCCCAGCCGGCCCGGCGGGTTTTGCGGGTGAGGCAGGCAACCAGGGAGTCGTTGGAGGGAGAGGCAGTCAGGGCAGCACCACGGCTGGTGTCGCTGGCGTAGCCGGCCCTTCCGGGCTTTCAGGAGCAACTGGTGAGAAGGGATGGACCGGCAGCGCGGGTGCTGCTGGCCAGGTTGCTCACTGGAATTCCTATAAGGAGTTTCAGTTCTATACCGACGAAACCCGTCTGAGCGACGAAGATATGAGAGCGGTGGATGAAATTTCGCTTTATATCAAGCGTAATCCATCCTTGCAGATCGGAATCGACGGCACGGCCCTTAGACGGCGCGATCAAGCTCTCAATGATCGTCGGGTCAATGCAATTCAGTCGGCATTGATCAATGCGGGCGTTTCGCCGGATAGGATCAGCACGGGTTCGATGGGAGACCGGGGTCTTACGCGCCGGGGGCGAATCGAAGTGCTTTTTTCCACAGCTCGTTAATCATGAACAGGGCGGTAGAAAGAAGGTGGGGGGATACACGCTAATTTAAGCGCAGGGGGCGCTTCAGAAAATGGAGCGTCCCCTCTGCTCCCTAACTTATTGAGTTGATCGACACGAAAACAGGAGGAAGACAATGGCAAACCTTATAGAGTCTGTGAACGGCATCGTGAGTTCCATTAAAGGTGCCGGTGACGTGGCGGGCGCGGTGGTGGGTGCGGTCAGCAAAACCGTGGCGGCAACCCTCGAAGGCGTCGGTGATTTGGCGACCTCCCTGATGGAGACAACCGCCGATGTCGCGCGTGGAGCGATCCAAGCGGCGATGGAGGTAGGCGGTGACCTGGGCTTAGCGGCAAAGGGCGTTCTGCTGGGTGTGCTTCGCGGCACCAAGGCTGCAGGAGTCGAAACTCTGGAGTTGATCAGCACAACAGCCGGTTCAGTGATCAAGGCAACGGCGTCTGTCGCCGGCGATCTTGGTACAGCGGCCAAAGGTTTGGTTGAAGGAGCGGTCGAAGGAGCAAAAGAGCTTGGTCTCGACGCAACCGAAGCGGCCTCCGCGGCTGCCACGGGCGCTCTCAAGGCGGCGGGTGAAGTCGGTGCCGAGGCCGGTCAGAAGGTCCGTAACGCCCTCACGGGGACCATTGCGGGAGTCAAGGTGGTCTTGAAAGAACCCTTCAAGGCAACCGAAAAGAAGTAAGGAGGGGCGATGAAAGAAATCACGAAAACGTTTCAGGTTCTGGTCTGTTTTATTTTGGCTGCTCAGTTGGCGGGTTGCGGGACCCTGTTGCACCCCGAACGCAGAGGACAAAGAGGCGGAAGGCTTGACATAGGGATTGTTGCTCTAGATGCGATTGGTTTGGTGTTCTTTCTCATTCCCGGCATCATTGCCTTTGCCGTGGATTTTCATGAAGGGACGATTTATCTGCCGCCGGGCGCCAGAAGTTCCTTGGATCGAAAAGCTATGAAAGTGGTAAAGCTTGATCCCAAGCATGCGACCGCTGCAGCCATTGAAGAGATCGTTTGGAAGGAAACCGGGCATAGGGTAAAGCTGAACCAAGGCAACATGGAGGTTTTCCGGATGGGATCTCTCGAGGAGATGAGGAAGCGTTTCGCGGAGATTTCACCGAGAGAAAGGAATGTTCGTGTCGCCTTGAACACGAAATAGCGGTTTTGTGGGGAAAGGAGATGCGTTCTCCAATCGCTCCTCGGCTCACCATCAAGTGGCTTTAATTATTGGGGAGGGGTCAGCGCCTCCCCCAAGCAAGGAAAAGATTGCCTCGAAAATCGCTTGACTCATTATTTTCGATTTAATACAATATCGAAAATAAAGAGATTTGTTATTTTCGGAGGCAGGTAGAATGGCCGAACAGGAAAAACCATCGGGACGGTTCATCCGCAATGCCCAAGGATATGCGGCATTCATCCCAGATCCATTACCCCCTAAGCTGATCTGGACGCCGGAGTTGACCCGGGCTCTCTCAGACGCTGACCGCTTGATCGGGAAACTGGCAGGAGAAGGGAGCCGACTGCCGAATCCTCATCTGCTGATCCGGCCGTTTGTCCGACGCGAGGCGGTCCTTTCCAGCAAAATTGAAGGGACCCGGTCTTCACTTGGAGAGGTTCTGGCCGCCGAAGCCGGTGCGGCCGTCGAGCAAAGCCCGGATGACTTGCGCGAGGTGGGCAACTACGTGGTTGCTCTGGAATACGGCATCAAGCGCCTGAATTCATTGCCGCTGTCATTGCGTTTGACAAGGGAGCTTCATGAGCGGCTGATGAAAGGCGCCCGCGGAGGGCATGCTACTCCTGGCCAATTCCGAAGATCGCAAAATTGGATCGGCCCACCTGGCTGCACACTGATGAACGCCATCTATGTTCCGCCGCCTCCTTCAGATCTCATGCGCTGTCTTGGGGAATGGGAGAAATTCCTCCAAGATCGGTCATTACCTCCGTTGGCCCAGGCGGGAATGATGCATTCTAAATTTGAGGCGATTCATCCGTTTCTTGATGGAAATGGTCGCGTGGGGCGGCTTCTCATCACCCTTTTTCTTATTGAGCGGAAAATCCTCCCAGCTCCCTTGCTCTATTTAAGCGCTTTCTTCGAAGCGACCCGGCGAAATTATTATGATCGTTTGCGAGGAGTCGTGGAACGGAGCGAATGGGCCGAATGGCTGCACTATTTCCTAAATGGGGTTGCGCGGCAATCGGAAGATGCGCTTGGACGGGCTGAACGGATCAATGAATTGCTGGAGAATTGGCGGAAAGCAGTGGCAGGCAAGCAATCCAAACTACCCGGACGGCTTGTCGATTTTCTGGCGGCCAATCCTTATTTGACGCTCAAGAAAGCGTCTCGGCAATTGAAAGTCGCCTTCACGACCGCCCAGCGTGCCGTCGAGCAATTGGAAAAATTAGGAATTGTGACTGAAATCAGCGGCGCCGAGCGAAACCGCGTCTATTGCGCTAAGAAAGTTCTTAAAATTCTGGAGGAACCGGCGCGCCTGATTCCAGAGACAACGCGCTGACAAGAATGTGAGTGGAGTCTATAATGGTTTTTCACGCCGGCGTAGCTCAGATGGTAGAGCAGCGCTTTCGTAAAGCGCGGGTCATGCCGGCGATTCTCTCCACGGCATGGTCCCTTCTCCCACCCCCTCAATCGGTTAGGACATTCCGCTTCTTTGCCCCAGTAGGCCATTTGGGCTCCGTGCTAACACGGTGCTAACAAAACTTCCCGACGTTGGGATTGGATCCGAATGGGCAGCTCTTGCCAACTTCAAAAATTGAAATGAGCCGGGAAACCGCCTTAAGGCGCTGAATTGAAATGGGTTATGTGTCGTTACGCGGAGCATGACCTATTGCCGGAATCCAAATGATTTCGGAAGAAAACGTGGAGGCGAGGGAGCGTCGTGTGGAAGAAGCGAACGGTTGAGGAATCCTACGGCCTGAGCATCTTCGACCTCAAGAAGGGTCGGTTACTGGAAAAGGAGGCCGGCGACTGGTGGAGCCGGAAATCCAATGGACTGACTCTTCTTTGCACGCAGGTAGCGATCAATCGGCCGCTCTGGCCCACGACCCTGATCGTCAACGCTACGCTGACCGATGCCCTGGGCAGGGAGCATCATTTTGAAAGACACGAAGTCCAAATGACGTCCACGCCCTGCCGGTTTGGAAGCCAACGCTGGTGGTTCATCTGCCCGGGGAAACGTTGCGGCCGCCGAGTAGCGAAGCTTTACCTTCCGCCCGGGCAGAATCAATACTTGTGCCGGCACTGCCATGAGCTGACCTACGAAGCCTGCCAAGGACACAGGGACGGCATGGATACCGCCAGAAAGTATGCTCGTTACCGTAAACGGTGGGAAGCCGCCCATACAACCCGGCAGAAAATGAAATGGTCTCTCAAGCTCTTCCAGGCCCTGGATGGCTTGCAGGCTTACCAACGCGTCTACCACCAACGCGCCATGGAGCGGATCGCCCGCATGAGAAAGGCCGCCGGGATCAAGTGCGAGCCGGACATCTCCTCCGTCAAGCTCTGAGCGACTCCGAGGTGACTCGCCACTTCCTTTGGGCTGTTTGATCAGGTAATCTTATGATGGGTTGCAAGTTTAAGAAGTGGGTGAAAACGTGGCGAAAGAAAAACGGAAGAAAAATCAGCCAGCGATCTCCAAAGAGGATCCTTTCGAGTGGATAGGGACGAAGAGATTAAGGTCTGATGTGGATTGGGTTCGTCCCATGCCGGTTGCTTACCACTCGCCCCCTGGTATTGTGCTCCATCCTGGAGGCAGCATCTGCCGATTCGGCCCAACCGGTTTCCACTTCTGCCTCGGTATCAAGCAAAAGGCTGGATTTGCCGACCCGGTAAGGAAGTTCTCTCCCACGGGGCCGGTGAAAACAAAGGAGCCGTCCGGAGCTTCGCCGGCGCCGGTGACCGAGTACAGCGAGTGGGTCCGTTTCGCGGGTCAGTTCGATTGGGCGAAGATCCGAAGGCGGCTTGACCGCTACCACCCGGAAGGGTGGGAAGACAGACCGCACGTTTGTGTGGCCATCCGGTTGTGCCGCTGGGAAGAATTGCCGTATCATCGGCTGCTCCTTCTGGAGCGTTTCCTGAATCCGAGGGGAGGAGAAAGACCGAAGTCTGTCCCTGAGTGTATGAAGGAATATTTTTTGGACATCCTCGAAGAGGCGCGTCGGCATCTGAATTCGGAAATGATGGACACCGCAGAATATCTTCGGATCCTAGAGGACCTCAGTTCTCTCGCTCAACGGGCAGCCGGCGGTAAAACATTTGGCCCGAATAATCTCCAGGCGCTGAATGAAATGAAAACGATCCTCGGAAAGAATCCTACCCATATTCATGATTTTCTGGACGAGTTCAGGAATTCGCTGGCCCAGGAACTTTGCCGGAATCGGATCGCTGGGTGTTGCGATCACTGCGGAGCCCTGATAAATTTCCGGAGCAACAAGCGGTATTGCACAATGAAGCAGGAGAATCGGGATTGTGGCAAGGCAGTCCGGAATCGCCGCTACCAAGCCCGTCTTAAGAAACCGTCTTAATCCTCTGTCAAAGCTGACATAGAAAGACGACTTTCCAGCCGGTCGAAAGCCGCCTCAACAGGCGGCTTAATTTTTGTCTCAGAGTCTTTTATCCCCAGTCGATGGCTGCTAGTCTTGCGTCGTGACGCAAACCCCGCTTGTTGTCTCTGAAGTTCAGATCGTTCCGGTGAAACCCGCCGGCGGGTTGGTGGCTTTTGCCTCCTGCGTCCTGAACGGCCAGCTTTATGTAGGCGACATCGCTGTTCACACCCGGCCCGATGGGAGCGGTTTTCGTCTGGTTTATCCCGCCAAGATTCTTCCCAATGGTAAGACGATCAACGTTGTGCATCCGATCACCTCTGAGGCGGGAGAGGCCATTCGCAAGGCCATCGTGGCGGAGTTTCAGAGATTGATGGAGAAGGCGCGCTGAAGTTTAAGTCGGCGGAGGACGTGATGATGATTTGGAGAACAAACCGGGATGTCCTGGGGCAGACGCCGGCAGCGGTCTAAATGCCCGCCGTTTGTCATGGTCCAAAAGGCCATGCTGCGCAGCGAGGAATGGAAGACGTTGACCAACAGCGAGCGGGTGGTGTGGATCCATTTGAAAGCTGACTTCCGAGGACACAACGAGGGTTCGCTGCGCCTCAGCTACATCGCCATGAGAGGGATTATGGCGCCAGCCACCGTCTCGAAGGCTTTCAAAGGGTTGGAGAAAAAAGGTTGGATCGAAAAGACGAAACACGGCGGGATGTTCAGATACTACTGCACCTACAGACTGACAGGACCCTTTTCAAAGCTTCCGGGATAGACGAAAGGCGACAGAGGCATGGAGAATCTAAAAAGGGTTCAGAATCTGAAGTGTCGCTCCGACAGAAGCTGTGTTGGCGACGGTTCAGTTTCTGAAGCGTCGGCTCCCTTTGGACTGGGTGGATCGCTTCAGTTCATGAAGCGTCACGCTTCAGAAACTGTAGTTGAGGTCTGCAATTTCCATGGAAAAGCCTGAAGCCACTGTTGAAAAGTTGGTGAATGTTCAGGAGATGGCCCGGGTTTTGAGTGTGCCGGTTTCTTGGCTCTATGAACGGACCCGGCTGGGGACAATCCCATGCATTCGGATCGGCAAGTACGTCCGGTTCGATCCGGCGGAAGTGCTGGCGTTCTTCCGGAAACAAAAACCGGATGGGCAGGCTGGGAGTGGCGGCACGTTTTCTGCTTGATAAATCACGATGTTTCCGGCTCCCTCTCCCCGGGAGGAGGGATTAAACATGGCACAGGGAAGCGTCATCTGGCGGTGCAGAAAATGCGGAAGCAAGGCAGGCGGAACTTGTCCATGTCCACGGGCTGGGTACTCCATCGCCTACCGGATCGGGAAGCGGCAGAAGTGGGAAGCGGTCGGCCGCAATAAAAAGATTGCCGAGCGACGGCTGACCGAGGTGATGGCCCAGCTCCACTCCGGCACGTTTCGTTCGGTCCAGAAGATCACCTTCGGTGACTTCGCTCAGCGGTGGTTGAAAGATCATTCATCCTCTAAGGTTAAACCGACCACCTATCGGTCGTATCGGGGCATGGTGAAGTGGCATCTGGCGCCAGTCTTCGGCTCACAGCGTCTCACCGACATCACCCCTGACCAGGTGCAGGCGTACATGGCGAAATCGCTCCGGGAGAAGCCCAATGCTCCAGCGACCATCAACAAGACGCTCGTTCTGTTGAAGCAAATCTTGAAACACGCCAGACAGTGGGGGTATTTGCGGGAGAATCCAGCCCAGGATATTCAACACGCCAGAGTCGAATCGGTCGAGATGGATTACTTGAATCCGGACGAGCTTCGCCTCTTGTTGAAACACGCCGATGAACCGTACCGGACGCTCTTTTTGACCGCCGTATTGACAGGCATGCGCATGGGAGAGCTTCTGGCGTTGCAGTGGGGAGACATGGACTGGAACGCCAACAGGATCCACATCCGGCGCAGCGTTTTTTGGTATCTGAAACGGGAGGCAGAAGAACTCGGTCAAGACGAAACAACCCTTTGGCGCTTCACCTCCCCGAAATCCAAGCGCTCTAAGAGGGCCATCATCATGTCTCCTGGGCTGAAGGAAGCGTTGGAGACCCATCGGCTTCAATGTCCTGCAAGCCCGCATGATCTCGTTTTTTGCACTCCGAAGGGAACTCCCTTGCAGTACCGAAACCTGATCCGGCGTGAGTTTGAACCGGCTTTAACCCGGGCAGGCCTCCGGAAGATCCGGTTCCACGATCTCCGACACACCTACACATCGCTTCTCATCGCCCAAGGGGCCCACGCCAAATTCATCCAGTCTCAACTTGGTCACGCCTCGATCCAAACGACCCTCGATCGCTATGGCCACCTGCTCCCCGAAACTCAGCAGCACGTCGGCGAGCATCTCGACGCCCAACTCTTCGGAGCAACGCAGAAGTCAGAGGGCAGTCAGGCATCAGGCTTGGCAATGGTCCAAAGATGATGGCTTCACGATTGACACTTCAGGAACTGAAGCGTCAGGTAGTCCTTGAGCCAAGTCGGTGTTACCATAGCAAGAGTGAATCCTTAGCCGACAGATCTGCATCAAATCTATGGGAACCATAAACCAAGCTACGCCAGACGAGGAACTCTTGCGGTGGATCCGGGAAAGGGATGAACCGGCCCTGGAGGAGCTGTTGCGCCGCCATCAGAGCAAGGTCTATGGGTTGAGCGTCCGGATGCTGCGTAATCCTCACGACGCTGAGGAAGTACTGCAGGATGTGGCCCTGGTGATTTTTCAGAAGGCCGGTACCTTCCAGGGCAAGGCGGCGGTGTCCAGCTGGATCTACCGGATCACCGTGAATGCCTGTTTGATGAAGCTTCGCAAGGTTCCTAAGGTTCAGGCGATCCCGCTGGAGGAAGAGCTGGGGCCCGCAATGAACGAGGAAGGGATGGTGACCGAGGTGGTCGCGGATTGGTCAAGCATCCCGCGCGACCATTTGGATCGTAAAGAGCTGGCTGCGCGGATTGATGAAGCCGTGGGCGAGTTGCCGCCGGAGTACCGGACGGTCTTTGTGCTTCGGGATGTCGAGGGTTTGCCCGCTCAGGAGGCGTGTGAGATTCTGAACCTGTCGCTGCCGGCTCTCAAATCAAGGCTTCACCGGGCGCGGCTGTTCCTCCGAAAGAAACTGGCGGATTTTGCTGTGACAGCTCAACCGGTCTTGAAACCCCAGAACTTAGGGAAACCCGATGCTGAAATGCCGTGATGTAGGAAAACTGCTGTACGAGTATGCCGAAGGTCTCCTGGAACCGGAGACTCGGGGGGCTTTTGACGCGCATTTGATCGACTGCCCCACGTGCCTAGCGTTCCTAAAGACCTACCGGGAGACAATCCACTTAGCTCGAGAGCTCAGGCGCGAAGAGGTTCCGCCTGAAGTGAACGAGCGGTTGGAAAGTTTTCTGAAACTTCAGCGGCAGAAGAAGCCAGGACTATTGGGCCGGTGGTTTCGCCACGGGCAAAATTCTTGACGCGGGTGCTATGATGGAGGGGATGAGATCCTTGCGCGGCGTCCTTCCGCTGGTCGTCTGTTTTTCGATGGCAACAGGGAGCGTTGGACTGCGGTTCTGTCCGCCACAGGACCATTGCAAGGGTGAGCAGCGCGGGATGGCCGCCGGCGGGGAATCGCATAGCTTCGACGAGCAATCGCCGCCGATTTCCTGTCTAGGCGTTCCGCGCGGTTCCTGTCACACCTTCCCGTCTTTTACAGCTATCCCGGCCTTGGTTTTACGGACGAACCCTTCGAATCCTCAAGGATCAGGGAAAGCAATCTCCGCGTTCCCGGGGCAAGGTGTCCCCGTCGCAGATCAAAACAAAATTCCGCCTCATCCGCCACCGGGACCTCTACGCAGTGCCAGCTGTTTCCCAGCCCTCTTCCTCTTGAACAGCAACCTTCGGCTGTGATCTAGCCTGAAGCCGGCGAGTGAATCGCCGGCGGCTGGCGCGTTCCGGTATTTCTCCGCCTGCTTTTCTTCCGGATTCTTTTTGTAATGGCGCTTATGTCGCGAGAAAGGAGGCTTAAGTGCGGAAAACGATCTTACTTGTTGGTCTGGTGGCGGCGGCCTTGTTTTTAAAGGGGGGAATTCTCGCCTGGGCTGGTCTGCATGGGAACTTAGGTGAGGCGGAAATGCTCGGACCCAGGGAAATCGAGCTGACGTACCTGGCGCGGCTTCCGGCGATCCCCGTTGAAGCGCGGGAGATTCGCCTGTGGATCCCCCTGGCCAAGACCGGGGTCGAACAGGAAATCCTCAGGCGGCAGATCGACTCTCCGGTCCCCTATACCGTCCGGCAGGATCCCGAGTTTGGGAACGACATGCTCTACTTGACGCTGATACCGCCGGTTCCTCAGCCGTTGGAAATCGCGATCCACTACCAGGCGCGGCTGTTGGGCTCAAACGACCTATCCGATCCGTTGCCGCTCAAATCAGCAGAGACAGAACGGTACCTTCGACCCGAGGGGCTGGTCATCATTGACGATGAGGTCCGCCGACGGGCCCAGGAGGCCACGGCCGGTCGCCCTTCCAGGTGGGAGAAGGCCAGAGGGATCTACGAGCAGGTCATCCGGAGCATGCGATACGACAAGACGATTCCGGGGTATGGGCGGGGGGATACGGCTCGCGCTTGCTCGGTCGGAGCGGGGAACTGCACCGATTTTCACTCCCTCTTTATCTCCATGGCCCGCGCCACGCAGATCCCCTCCCGCTTCAAGATCGGATTCGTCGTTCCGCCGGAGCCCTCGGGCACCATCCCCGGTTACCACTGCTGGGCTGAATTTTACGCGGAGGGAAAGGGCTGGACTCCGCTTGACGCCTCGGAGGCCTGGAAGCATCCGGAGCTCAGGGACCACTATTTTGGGGCGCGGGAGGGCAACCGCTTCCTGGTGAGTCTGGGCCGGAATATTCAGCTCGTTCCCGCCCCGCGGAACGGGCCGGTGAACATCCTCTTCTACCCTTACGTGGAGGTGGATGGCCGGGCATTTGATGGTGTCGCGACGGAGTTCCGGTTTAAGGAGCTCACACGGAAATTCGCCAGGAACCACTGATGAGGAATCTCCTGACCGTGGGAGCTTTTTTCGTGGTTCTCAGTTGGCAGGGTGCCATCGGAGCTTCTGCTCAGGAGGGAAAGGAGCTGGTGGGAACACCGGCTCCTGCGTGGAAACTCGCTGAGTGGTTCAACAGCCAGCCGCTGTCGCTGGAGCAACTGAAGGGCAAGGTGGCGCTGGTTCGGTGGTGGACCGGACCGGAATGCCCCTACTGTGCCGCCTCGGCCCCGTACCTGGTCCAATGGGATGAAAGGTACCGGCGCCGGGGACTTATCGTGGTGGGGATCTATCATCACAAGTCACCCGTTCCTTTGACCCGGGAGCATGTGGGGCAGCTCGTGGAGCGCTATGGGTTCCGGTTTCCGGTGGCGGTGGATCCCGACTGGTGGACGCTTCAGCAGTGGTGGCTTAAGGGGCGCCCTCAAAGCTGGACATCGGTAAGCTTCCTGATCGATAAAAGAGGGATCATCCGGCACGTCCATCCGGGCGGTTCCTATACGGAAGAAGAAGCGCGCGCCATGGAATCGCTCATCGGAAAGCTCTTGGAGGAAGACGTTTCATGAAAACCAAAGGGCTGTGGATCGCCGCAGGGCTTCTCCTGCTCTTGGTCGCCGGCTTAGGTTTCGATTCCTGGAAGAACCGGAAAGAGGCGTCTCTTCCAGCGGATGCGCAAGGCCGCCGCCCCAACCGCCTGATCCACGAGAAGAGCCCCTATCTGCTCCAGCACGCCTACAACCCGGTGGACTGGTACCCTTGGGACGAGGAGGCGTTCGCCAAGGCCAAACGGGAGGATAAGCCGATCTTCCT
>PCVW01000069.1:12610-53246 GCA_002787095.1 Candidatus Omnitrophica bacterium CG11_big_fil_rev_8_21_14_0_20_64_10
AGAGGAACGGCCCGACATCGACGCTATCTACATGTCTGCGGTTCAGGCCATGACCGGCCAGGGCGGCTGGCCGATGACGGTTTTCCTGACCCACGAGGGCAAGCCGTTCTATGGCGGAACCTATTTCCCGCCAGAGGATAAGTGGGGCCGGCCGGGCTTGAAGACGGTCCTGCGCTCTATTTCTCAAGCTTGGAAGAGCCGGCGCCAAGAAGTCTTGCGCTCCAGCCAGTCCTTGACCGAGACGATCCAAGCGAGTGCCGCCGCGACTGGATCGGCCCCGCTGACCCAAAAGACACTCGAAGTCGCAGTCAGCGCCTTTGCAAGACAGTACGATCCGACCCACGGTGGTTTCGGACCCGCTCCGAAATTTCCCCGAAGCCACAGCGTGTCGTTCCTCCTGCGGGCTTGGGTACGGAACCGGGATTCCAAGACCCTTGAGATGGTCGAGAAGACGCTCGATGCCATGGCCCATGGCGGCATCCACGACCATCTCGGCGGCGGTTTCCACCGCTACTCTACCGACGGCCGATGGCTTGTGCCCCACTTCGAGAAGATGCTCTACGATCAAGCCCTGCTGGCCCGGTCGTACCTGGAGGCCTATCAGGCGACCGGCAAGCAGATCTACGCCGACGTAGCCCGGGACATCTTCGAGTACGTGCTGCGCGACATGCACGACCCCGATGGCGGATTCTACTCCGCCGAGGATGCCGGCGAGGTGGGGAAAGAGGGGGAGTATTACGTCTGGAGGCCGCAGGAGATCGAGAACGTTTTGAGCGCCGTGGAGGCCCGGCTGTTCAACCGGTTCTACGGCGTCGCCCCCGGCGGGAACTTTGAGAACGGCGCGACAATCCTTTCCATTGAATCCCCGGTTGAGAAATTTGCTCAACAGGAGAGGATTCCCGCGGAAGAGGTCCGCCGGCGGCTGGCGGCCGCGCGGCAGAAACTCCTGGCCGCCCGAAACAGACGGGAGCGGCCGCACCGGGATGACAAGATCCTCGCCGATTGGAACGGGTTGATGATCGGTGCGTTGGCCTACGGGGCCCGCGTGCTCGATGAGCCGCGCTACGCGCAGGCCGCGCGGGACGCCGCCACTTTTCTCTTGGACCGGATGCAGAGTGAAGGCCGCTTGCTCCATCGGTACCGGGACGGCGAGGCCTCGATCCCCGCCTTTCTGGATGATTACGCCTTCTTCACCTGGGGGTTGCTGGACCTCTACGAGGCGACGTTTGAGGTCCGGTGGTTGTCCGAGGCCAAGCGCTTGACACAGGAGATGATGGCGCTGTTCTGGGATGAGAGGACCGGAGGGTTCTTCCTGAGCGGAAAACGCAATGAGCGCCTGGTGGCCCAGACCAAGGAGTTGTACGACGGAGCTCTTCCCTCCGGCAATTCCGTTGCGGCCCTGAACCTGGTGCGGCTGGGTCAGCTCACCATGGACAAGGAGTTCCAAACTAAGGCCGACCGGATATTCGAGGTTTTTTCCGGCCAAGCTGGCCAAGCTCCCGAGGCCTTCCCGCAATTCCTCATCGCGCTGGATTTCCGGCTGGGGCCTTCTCAGGAGATCGTCATCGCCGGAGATCCCGGTGATCCGCAGACGCGCCGGATGATCCGGGCTGTGCATGAGAAGTTCCTGCCGCGAGCGGTCCTGGCACTCCATCCGGAGGACGCCTCCGCCGCCCAGGTGGAAGCCCTGGTGCCGTTCCTGAAGGAGCAGCGGCCGTTAGGGGGAAAGCCCACCGCCTATATCTGCCAGAACTACGTCTGCAACCTGCCGACCACCGATGTGGAGAAGATGGTCTCCTTACTTGGAGGGGGAAGAGGCGAATCCCGATGACAAACGGATGGAAGCTCTCGGTCTTTGGATTGATGGCTTTGTTCGCGTATGGTTGTCAGGTAGCCAAACCGACTGCCGTTTATACGGTGAAGGGAACCATTCGGGAGATCAGCGCCGACCGCCGGACGGTCACCCTCCAACATGAAGAAATCCCCGGCTACATGTCGGCGATGACGATGCCTTTCCCGGTGAAGTCCCCGGGGTTATTGGATGGTTTTGTCCCGGGGGAGGAGGTCCGGTTTCGGCTGGTCGTCTTCCCGCGCGATGCCACCATCGATCAGATCATCGCCATCCGGACGTCCCCGAAACCTGTCGGGAATAAGCCCGCAGCCTCCGATGCCCCTGACAACCAGAGCGAGCTACACCTGCCTCAGAGCGGGGAGTCGGCACCCAACTTCGATTTGGTGAATCAGGACGGACGCGCCGTGCGCCTCTCGGATTACAAAGGCAAGATCGTGGCCCTGAACTTTATCTACACGCGGTGCCCCCTTCCTACCTACTGCCCGCGGCTGATGGAGGAGTTTGATGCCGCTCAGAAGTTGCTGAAGGACGTGATAGGGCGGGATGTGGTGTTCTTGACGATCACGTTCGACCCTCGTTTTGACACGCCGGCCGTGTTGAAACAGTACGGCAGCCGCTACCAAGCGGATGACACGTCGTGGCAGCTCCTTTCCGGGGAGCCGGAGGAGATCCGCAAGGTCGCATCTTTTTTCAATGTGGCGTACTGGACTTCTCCCCAAGGAACTATTGAATCGCACACGCTGTCCGCGGCCGTCGTGGATCGAATGGGGAAAGTCGCGCGGTTCTACAGCGGTCAGCGCTGGAGCGCCTCCGATCTGGCCCGCGACGTTCGAGCGCTGTTAAGAGAGGAACCCGGATGAATCCTAAGAGCTCCTCTATGCATCTTAACTTTGAAGGAGGGGATCTGTTATGACGAAATGCAACCGTTTCTAAGATAAGGAGGTGACAATAATGAAAGGTAAGCAGATGATCTGGGCGGTTCTCGCGGCGGCAGTTGTTTCTATGGGAACGCCCTCAGTTTGGGCGGAACCGACCGCCGAGCAGTTGCGACAGGCTATTCGCGACTACATCACCCGGCAAGAGCAGCAGACCGGGGCTTTCACGATACCTGACTCCAGGGAGAAGGGGAAACTCCGGGTGCTGACTCTCGTACGGGTGCATGAACGGGTCGGCAAGACCGGCGATTACTATTACTCCTGCACCGATATGAAGGATGTCGCCGCGGGGAACCTGTTGGATCTGGATTTTGACGTGGCCGACACCGGTAAGAATCTCAAGGTGGTGGCCGTCCGAATCCACAAGGATGATGGAAAACCCCGCTATACCTACGACGACAACGACAATCTGATCCCTGTGGAATGAGCCATTTTCAAGTCGGTGCGTGTGGGTCTGGATAAATCAAAAACAAGGAGGAAAGGTCGAATGAAGAATGCGTATCGAGGGATGTTGGCTTTGGTGTTGGTCGCGGGATTTGGGATGATCCAGCCCTCTGTCCTTTTGGCGGGTGAGCACGGCGGGAAGGAGCATGGCGGAACGGCCCCGGCGGCAGCCGGCCAGGAAGGAAGCCATGGGATGGAGATGAGCGAGGCGGCCCTTCTGAAGGAAGCCGCAACCGCGTTGCGCAAAGGGCAGAGTCGGCCGGATCTGGCGGAGAAGCTGGAGAAATTGGCGAAAAGCCACACGTCGAATTAGACGCGGCGGTTTTCAGGTGTACGGGCGGACCGCCCGGGTCGCAGAGGCATCCGGGCGGACCTTCACTCCCGTTACCCTCTGTGGAGAATCTTTCCTGAGGCAACCGGCATCTTAATAGGTGGAAAGATGCGGAAGGGAGGGAGGAGATGAGGAGTGCGCTGTTACTGGGTGGAGGCGGCAGCCGCGGGGCGGTGGAGGTCGGCTTCTATAAGGCCCTCTTTGAGTTGGGTATTCCCGTGGACCGGATCTTCGGGACCTCCATCGGGGCCTTGAACGGCGCCTTCATCGCGGCCGGCTTCACGCCGGAACAGCTTGAAGCGCTCTGGATCCGGCTGGAGAAGAAGCCTTTATTCCGTCGAGACTGGCGTTTCTTGTGGAAGGGCGCGAAAGCGGAGAGTCTCTATCAAGCGGATGGGTTGGTCGACTTTCTGGAATCCGCCCTTCCCGTCAAACGATTTGAGGAGCTCAAAATCCCCTTGGTTGTTACGGCTACGGATCTCACGACCTCCGATCCGGTCTACCTCGATTCGGGGGAGCTGCTGCCCGCCCTGTTGGCCAGCACCGCTATGCCGCCGTACCTGCCGCCCGTGGCGCATCAGGGCCGCCGGCTCGTGGACGGGGGATTTGTGGCGAATGTCCCGATTGGGGAGGCAATAACCCGCGGAGCCCAATGCATCCTGGCGATGCTCTGCCATTGCGCTGGAGAGTTGACCCAAATACCCAGGGGTCTTCTGGAAGTTCAGGAGCGCGTCCTGCGGATCGCCCTGGAGCAGAAATTTCGCCATGACCTGGAGCATTACAAGGACAGAGCCCGGATGATCGTGCTGGAGCCTTGTTTTGATTTACCGTCGGACCTGCTAAAGATCAGGCAGGTTTCATCCCTGATCCAGCAAGGGTATCAATTCAGCAAAGCCGAACTTTTGAGCCGGATGCCCGACCACTTTCGAGATCATACAGGGGGTGAGTGATGAACGCGGAATGTGTCGGCCGGCGGCTCCGCGATGGCGAAAACCGGTGTTGAAAGGGTTTTGTATCCTTCTTGGGGCCGGCGCGCTGATTGTATCGGCGCCAGCCGCGGGACAGGCGGCCTCTGAGGAATTCCGCCATGCACTGTACGATCAGATCCTGAAAGAGTACGTCGTTGACGGGCATGTGGACTACGCCCGGCTGAAGGAAAACCGGTCCGACCTGGACCAGTACATCGCCTTACTCGCCGGGCTTGAGCCCCACGTCTACGCAATATGGAATACGCCCGCGAAGATCGCTTTCTGGGTGAACGCCTACAATGCCATCACCCTGAAAGTCATTCTGGATCATTATCCCATTCAACGGGTTTTCTCGCCGGCAACCTTCGTTTTTCCTGCCAACAGCATCCGCCAGATCCCCGGCGCCTGGGATCGGATCACCCATTCGGTGATGGGCCGGCCGATGACGCTGGATGAGATGGAGCACCGGGTTCTCCGGAAGGAATTTCAGGAGCCGCGGATTCACATGGCTTTGGTCTGCGCGGCCAAGGGGTGCCCTCCTTTGCGATCCGAGGCATACGAGGGGGAGCGCCTCGAAGGACAATGGGAAGATCAGGCCCGCCGGTTTCTTTCCGATCCGGCTAGGTTCCGGCTCGACCAGCGAGAGCGCGTGGTCCGGCTTTCATCGATTTTCCAATGGTTCGGGCAGGATTTCCTCAATGCTTATGGGGCGCCGGAAGGTTTCACAGGACATACCGACATCGAACGGGCTGTTCTGGCGTTCGTCAGCCGATACCTGAAATCGGAAGATCAAACCTTTCTGAAAGCGGGGAATTACCGGGTGGTTTACGTGGGCTACGATTGGAATCTCAACGAATGACCCGGCCCCTTGCGATTGGCGGGTTAGCCATTCTGGCGGTCTCCGCGGGGTTCTCTTTTTTAAGCCGTTCCTTCCTCTTTGGAACGGGATACCTTGAACGGCCCCTGCTTCCGTTTGTCGCGTTGTTCGTGGCCGGATCGGCGGCGCTTCTATGGGTCTTCCGGGGTATTTCCTCTCCAAGGCCCCAACCCAACAGTGTTCGCTGGAGGCTCGCGTGGGTCCTTTTCGTCTCTTTTCTGGCAAGGGGAATCCTGTTTTTTTCCAGCCCCATTCAAGAAGTGGATCCGTACCGGTACCTGTGGGACGGCAACGCGGCGCTCCATGGAATCAATCCTTACCGGTACGCCCCCGCGGAGGCCATGGAGCAAACGACCCCTTCTTCTCCGGGGGAAAGGGCATGGCGGGATTCGATCCGGTCGAAAGAAGCCCAGAGCGTTTTTGAGCGGATCAGCTATCCGGAAGTCCGAACAATCTATCCTCCTCTTGCTCAAGGCCTGTTCGCTCTGGCGCAAGGACTGACCCCTTGGTCTCTGCTCGGATGGCGTCTGCTGGTTCTTCTGGCGGATCTGGCCAGTCTGGCGCTGATCATAGGGATCCTTTCCATGGCCCGCCTGCCCCCGGAATGGGCTCTCCTCTACGGCTGGTCCCCTCTGATCCTGAAAGAGTTCGGCAACTCTCTCCACCTGGACGTTTTTGTTGTCTTGGGTCTCTGCGGAATGCTCACTGCCCTTCAACGGGGACGCCCGCGGTTGGCGCTCGCGGTCTTGGCGGCCGGAGCGCTGGTGAAACTGGCCCCTCTGATTTTGCTTCCCCCGTTGTTCGGCTGGGTCTGGAGAGATCAGCCCAGGAGAGCTCTCCAGGGACTGGGATGGGCCTTGGCGCTGATGGGGGCCGGATACCTGCCGTTTTTGGATGCCGGCGCCCGGGTCTTCGAGGGATTCACGACCTTCGCGGCCCATTGGCGGGTGAACGAAAGTCTCTATGGGTTTTGGAGGGCAGCAGGGTTACCTCGCGGAGCGCTCTGGGGGTTGATCGCCGCGGCGAGTGTCGGCTACGCCCTTCGATGGATGCGCCAGCCTAAGACCTCTGAAGACCTCCGGCCTTTCTGGAGAGGATCGATGATGCTGCTGGCCGGGTCTTTCCTCCTTCTCCCCACCGGGAATCCGTGGTACTTCACCTGGATCTTCCCATTTATGGTTCTTGTTCCGGTGCGGACGCTGAGATGGCTTTCCGGGGCGCTGGGGCTGTACTACTTGGATTTTTACTTCATGTACCGCGGCATGCCGCGCGCCACGGATTGGGTGCGGCTGGTGGAATACGGATCCACGGCAATGGTGGCTGGCTGGGAGTTATGGCAATGGCGACGGTCTCGATCATTCTTCCCGTCCTCAATGAGCGCGATCTCATTAGCCGCGCCCTCTCGCATCTGACTGGTCTCGGAGCGGATGAGATTCTGGTCGTCGACGGGGGCTCGCGGGATGGGACCGACCGGGTGGCCCGGGCCGCTCCGGGAGTAACCCTGCTCAGGGAGGTCCAAGGCCGGGCGCGTCAGATGAACGCAGGCGTCCGGGCTTCCACGGGAGAGATTCTGCTCTTTGCGCATGCGGACATGTCGTTTCCTTCCGGCGCGATCGCGCGGATTCAGGCCGTTATCGGGGAAGGAGCCGCGGGCGGGTGCTTCTTCAAGCGGTACGAGCCCTCCACCCAGCTCCTTCGGTGGTACGGGTGGGGGCTGAATCATCTGTTTCTGGTCGGCATGCGCCGGATGGTGGGGACGAACGGAATTTTCGTGCGCCGGGATCATTTCTTGAAGATGGGAGGATTTCCGGAGGTCCCGATCCTGGAAGATCTGATCTTCGCCGATCGATTGCGCCTCCGCGGGCGGTTGGGGGTCGTTCGGCAGCCGGTGAGTGTTTCCGCCCGCCGGTATGTGAAGGGCGGCATCCTCCGGCAGATTTTGATCAACGGCCGGATCTTTTTGGCGTACGGCTCATCACGGCACCCATCGGATCAGTTGCGAATCCTTTATGAATCCCACGCATCCAAAAGAAGGAGGGATGAAGATGAAACGATCGTTCTGGCTGTGCGCAATGGCGGGGATCGCTCTTCTGAGTTTTGCCGGGACCGGGTCTTGCGCGCAGAACTCGAACAGCGGGAAGTACCTGGTCATCCTGCAGGCCGGTAAGGAAAGCCATGAGGGAATGGCGCGGGCCGTCCACGCGTTCCTGTATGCCCGGGAGCTCAAGGAGCACGGCCATGAGGTTCGGCTCGTCTTCGACGGGGCGGGCACCGAGTGGGCGGAGGAGTTGAGCAACCCCGCTTTAGAATCCAAGATCAAACCGATGTACGACGAGTTTAAGAAGCTAGGCGTTGAGGAAGTCATCTGCGATTTCTGCGCGGGAGCTTTTGGGGTAAAGGAGAAACTCCAGGGTCGCCGACTGCCGTTGACCGCCGGGTATGAAGGCCACCCGAGCATCGCCCAATGGGCGGATCAGGGCTACCAGATTGTGATCCTATGACGATTGTGCCGCCGATGGATGAGAACAACCGGAGGCTGGTTGCGAACGTTCATCCGCCCCAATGGGTCAATCCGGAGCCGTCCGGCCGCTACAATCTGGTAGTGATCGGGGCGGGGACCGGCGGCATCGTGACGGCGGCGGGGGCGGCCGGTCTGGGCGCTAAGGTAGCGCTCATCGAAAAGCATCTTCTGGGAGGAGATTGCCTGAACTACGGCTGCGTTCCTTCCAAGTCGGTGATCCGGTCCGGCCGGGCGGCCGCCGACGCGCGTGGCGCCGGGGCGTTCGGGGTCCGGGTGCCGGCCGGAACGGAGGTTGATTTTCCGGCGGTCATGGAACGGATGCGACGAATCCGGGCCCACATCAGCCGGCATGATTCGGCGGCGTGTTTGAAGGAACAAGGAGTGGATGTCTACATCGGCCAGGCCCGATTCTCCGGGCCCGATACCGTCGAGGTGGACGGCAAGACCCTGCGCTTTAAGAAGGCGGTCATCGCGACCGGCGCGCGAGCGGCGGAGTTGCCGATTCCCGGCCTGAAGGAGGCCGGCACTCTCACGAATGAGACTGTTTTTTCGCTGACGGAACGGCCGCGCCGGCTGGCCTGTATCGGCGCCGGACCGATCGGCTGCGAGCTGGCGCAGGCCTTCCGGCGGCTCGGCAGCGAGCTGTTCCTTTTTGACGCGGCGCCTCACGTTCTTATCCGGGAGGATGCCGATGCCGCGGAGATCCTCCAGAAGGTCTTGATGCGGGAGGGGATCCGTCTGATTCTGGACAGCAAGATCCTCCGGATCGAGAAGAGCCCGGCGGAGAAAATCATCCATTACCAGGTGGGAGGGAAGGCGGAATCGGCTGTGGTGGACGAGATTCTCGTCGGGGTCGGCCGGGCGCCCAACGTCGAGGGGCTCAACCTGGAGGGGGCGGGGGTGGCGTTCGACACAAAAGCCGGTGTGAAAGTGAACGACCATCTGCAGACCTCCAACGCGCGGATCTACGCGGTGGGAGATGTCTGCCTGGCCGCGAAGTTCACGCACACTGCCGATGCTTCGGCCCGCATTGTCATCGAGAACGCCCTGTTTCCGAACCTGGGTTTCGTGGGAAACAAAAAGCTCAGCGCCCTCACCATCCCCTGGTGCACCTACACCGATCCGGAGATCGCCCACGTTGGAATGTACGAAGAGGACGCCCGGAAGGCGGGAATCCCGGCGGCCACATTCCTCCGGCGTTTCAGCGAGGTTGACCGGGCGCTGGCCGATGGAGAGGAAGAGGGATTCGTGAAAATCCACGTCCGCAAGGGGACCGGCCGGATCCTGGGGGCGACGGTGGTGGCCCGGCACGCCGGGGAGATGATGAACGAAATCACCCTGGCCATCGTCCGCGGCATCGGGCTGGGCGCCCTTTCCTCGGTGATTCATCCTTATCCCACGCAGGCGGAGGCGATCCGGCAGGCGGCGGACGCCTATCAAACGGGTCATCTGACACCGGGTTTGAAACGATTTCTGGAGAGGTGGTTCGCGTGGAAGCGGCGAGGATAACCCAATGAGGCGAGTAGGAAGATGGCTCCTTGTCGTCGGGCTGCTCGCCGTCGTGATCGGCTGGTGGTGGCAGCATCGGACCACGATCAACCCGTCTGCACTCAGGGCCTGGATTGCCCAGTTCGGGGCGGCCGCGCCGTTTATTTACGTGGCGCTGTACGCAGCGAATACCGTGACCCTCCTGCCGCCGATAGGAGTGCTCTCCCTCACTGCCGGTTTGGCGTTCGGGCCGGCGATCGGCTTTCTCGCCATCATGGCGGGGGCGATGATCGGAACATCACTGACGTTTCTGATCAGCCGGCGGCTGGGGCGCGGGTTCGTTGAACATCGGTTGAAGGGGAGGTTCAAATCGCTGGACGAGGCGCTCGAGCGGCGGGGATTCGCCACCGTCCTGTTCTTCCGGGTCGTCCCGATCGTTCCCTACGAGGCGCTGAACTACGTTTCAGGCCTGTCCAAGATCCGCTTTCGGGATTATGGTTTGGCGACTTTCTTGGGCCTTCTGCCGGGCGCGGCGGTGGCCGCCTTCTTCGGGGATTCGCTGACGCAGCCGTTTTCGCCCAAATTCATCGCCGCGGTAGGAGCCCTGGTACTTTTGATCGCCATTCCAACCATTTATCTGAAGCTAAGGAGGAAAGTTCCCCATGGAGCTGACTGAGCGACAGAGGATCTATGCGCCCCAAGCCGTGCACTGGGAGGAGGACGGGATCCATCTGTTCCTCGATCCGGAATCGCCCCACTGGGTCGCCACGGATGCCCGTGGAGCGCAGATCATGGGGTGGATCGGTGAGGGGTTGTCGTTCGGGCAGTTCATTCAACGGTACTCATCTGTTCACCGTGTGGGTCCCGCCAAGGCGTGGCTCCACGTCCATGATTTCGTCCAGTCGTTGCTACGAGTCGGTTTCGCACGCCTTAAACCGATCGTTCCGACCCCGTACCTGGGGCGCGCCGCCTACGCTCATCCGACCGGCTTGAAGGAGTTGTGGTTCCACACCAACAACATCTGCAACCTGGCCTGCACCCACTGCCTGGTCAATTCAGCGCCCTGGGTGCAGGACTGGGGGTTGCCCACGCCGGAGGTGATGCGCCTCGTCGACGAAGCGGTAGTTCTTGGCGTGGAGCGCTTCTACTTTACCGGCGGCGAACCGTTCATGCGCAAGGACATCTTTGAACTCATCCGAACCATCACTGAAACCAGGGGGCGCGAGCTCATCGTCCTCACCAACGCTACCCTGTTCAAAGGCGAAAAAGCTGAGGAGGTGAAGCGCTTGGACCGGAGAAAAGTCCGGTTTCAGGTGAGCATCGATGGGGCCTCGCCGGAAACGAACGACCGGATCCGCGGCAAGGGATCTTTCCAATCGGCGGTGGAAGGTTTGCGTTTCCTGGCCTCCCTGGGATTCCAGACCTCGATCACCACGGCCGTCACCGCCGCGAATCTTCAGGACCTCCTGGGAATCACCCGCTTAGGCAGCGAGCTGGGCGTTGCCACCCAGCATCTCATGTGGCTGCACAAGCGGGGCCGGATCGTGGGCCGCGAACGCTTTCCCTCAGCCGAGCAGTTGATCGAGGTTGTCCGGCAGGTCAAGGCGTTGGCCGGGGAACTGGGGATCGCCGTGGACAACGTCGAATCGATCAAACGCCGGGTCAATGGCCGGCCAGGGGTCAAATATGATCTCGGCAACGCCTGCTGGGATTCCCTGTGCGTCTATTCGGATGGAACGGTCTACCCATCGGCGGCGATGGTGAACACAAAGCCGTTGGCATTAGGTTCTATCAAAGACGGTGGACTTCAGAAGCTCTTGGAAGGATCGCCGGTGGCCGGGGCCTTCCGACAGGCCACGGTGGCGGCCAAGGCGGATCTTCGCGACGATCCGTTCCGTTACCTGACAGGCGGCGGCGATCTGGAACATAGTTTCTGGTTTAACCTCAACGGAGAGTCCTCTGCCGCGGCCATTGCTCCTGAGCGGATGACAGCGCTCTTGACCGGCCCCGATCCGTACTATCCTCTCTACACGGCGATGATCCAGGATGCGATGTGGGATCTGGCACGCGCTGCCCGCGCAGCTGTCAACCGGCGCTCCGGTTACGACGTCCCTCGCGTCTTGCACGCGATGGGCGATGGGGCGATCCACTGCGCCACGGACGATCTGGCGGTCACCGGCGAAGTGGACATCCGGACGCTGCATTCGAATTGCGTGCTGGCCTTCGATGTGGACAAACCGCGCAAGCTCGTGCGCGAATTCTACGGGAAGGCGGCCGAGACCCCGCAGGCGGAACTCTGCTGCCCGACGAAATTCGACGACTTGAGCGTCAGCCACATCCCGAAAGAGGTGATCGACCGGTTCTACGGGTGCGGCTCGCCGGTGACGTTGGGAGCGCTTGAGGCCGGGGAAACCTTTGTGGACTTGGGTTCCGGGGCCGGCATCGACTGCTTCATCGCGGCGAAATTCGTCGGACCGGCCGGCAAGATCATCGGGATCGACATGACGGATGAAATGCTCAAAGTCGCCGATGAGAACCGGCCGATCGTAGCGGCGAATCTCGGTTACGACGTCGTGAAATTCCGCAAGGGGTATCTGGAGCAGGTTCCTGTGGAATCCAAGTCAGCGGATTTGGTGACTTCCAATTGCGTCGTCAACCTTTCGCCGGACAAACCGAAGGTGTTTTCTGAAATCTGGCGGATCCTCAGGGATCACGGGAGAACCGTGATTGCCGACATCGTCTCCGCTCTGCCGGTACCCGCACATCTCAAGGTCAATCCTGAACTCTGGGGAGAGTGTATCGTAGGGGCGTTGACCGAGGAAGAGTTCTTGGCCCGTTTGGAGGAGGCCGGCTTCTACGGCTTGTCCATCTTGAAGAAGGTGTACTGGAAAACAGTCGAGGGATTCGACTTCTATTCGGTGACCGTCCGTGGCTACAAGTTTGAGAAGACCGTCGGGTGCTTATTTCTCGGTCAAAAGGCGGTTTACCTGGGGCCCATGAAGGCGGTGGTGGATGAGGAAGGGCATCTATTCCCCCGGGACGTGGAGGTGGAAGTCTGCACCGACACTGTCGCCAAACTTTCCCGCCCACCCTACGCCGGGTCGTTCACCGTCCTGGAGCCCGCCGCTACACGGGTCGAGGTAACTGCTTCCGGACTCCCCCTTAAAACCGCTGAATGCGGGCCGGGGTGTTGTTGAGATGCTGCTTCCTTTAGCCCTCCTGGCCGCCGTCCTGTTCCTGGCGTACACCAACGGGGCGAACGACAACTTCAAGGGGGTGGCCACCCTGTTTGGCAGCCGCACGACAGGATACGGCAGGGCGATCACCTGGGCGACCGTGACGACGTTCGCCGGCTCCCTGACGGCGGTCTGGTTATCGCAGGGGCTCATCCATGCCTTTAGCGGAAATGGATTGGTCCCGACAGCTGTGACGGCGCAGCCCGCTTTCCTGTTGGCCGTCGGCCTGGGAGCGGCCTTCACCGTATTCCTGGCGACGATCACCGGGTTGCCGATCTCCACGACTCATGCCTTGACCGGCGCTCTCGTGGGCGCCGGCCTCGTCCAGGCGGGTTCGGTCGATTTCGCCAGACTGGGTCAGAGTTTCTTTCTCCCATTGGCCGTCAGTCCGGTGTTGAGTTTCGCTCTCACGGGCGGCCTCTATCCGATCTTTCGCCTGGTGCGCGCGCGTCTGGGCATCGAACGGCAGATGTGTCTCTGTATCGGCGGCGGCCGACTCCAGCCCGTGCAGATCCGGCCGGATGGCGCGGCGGTGCTCCAAGCGACGGGGATGAAGCTCTCCGTGGGCCAGCTCCAAGAGTGTGTTCAGCGGTATGAGGGGCGGGTCATCGGGATCGATGCCCAGTGGATTTTAGACCGGCTTCATTATCTCTCGGCCGGCGCGGTCAGTTTCGCGCGGGGCCTGAACGACACGCCGAAAATCGTGGCCCTGCTCCTGGCCGCGCGGGGGCTTGGGCTTAGTCCGTCGACCGGGATAGTTGCCGTCGGCATTGCCATGGCGGTTGGCGGACTCCTGAATGCCCGGAAAGTCGCCGTTACCGTGAGCCAGCGGATCACCCCCATGAACCATGGGCAGGGGTTTACCGCCAACCTCGTCACCTCCGGTTTGGTCACGATGGCTTCGCTATTCGGTCTGCCGGTGTCAACGACCCACGTCTCTTGCGGATCTCTCTTTGGGCTGGGGGCCGTTAATCGGACAGCCCAGTGGAAGGTGATTCAATCTATCGTGCTTTCTTGGGTTGCGACCCTGCCGTTGGCTGCAGGGGTGGGGGCTGTAATCGCTTGGGGAATCGGGGGAGTTTCACCATGGCCCTTTCCGTAATCATCCCGACGCTGAATGAGGCTGGAACCCTTCCATGCCTTCTTGCCCCATTGCGGGCGGGAGAGGTGCCGGAGGTTCTCGTTGTAGATGGGGGCAGCCGTGACGGCACCCGGGATGTCGCCCGGAGATGGGGCGTGACGTTTCTGCCGTCAGCCCGGGGGCGAGCGGCGCAGATGAATCGGGGCGCGGCAGTTGCCCACGGCGACTGGCTCTGGTTCCTGCACGCGGATGCGGTTCTCCCGCTGGATTGGCAAGATCAACTCCGCCGCGCAATGGAAGATCCGGCTGTCGTCGGAGGCGGTTTCCGGCCCGTCATCGATGCGTCCGGAGCGGGCTACCGGTTCCTGAATGCGTGGGGGCGGCTGAGAATGAGGGTCCAGCGCAGTTTGTACGGGGATCAGGGGATCTTTGTCCGCCGGGATCTGTTTGAGCGTTTAGGGGGGTTCGCGGAGATCCCCGTGTGCGAAGATGTCGAGTTCTCCAGACGAATGTGGCGGGCCGGACGGGTGGCGATTCTTCCAGGCCCGCTCCGCACCTCGGCCCGGCGATGGCGGCGAAACGGCTGGTGGCGAACAGTCACGGAACATACGATCCTGGCCCTCCGCTATGAACTGATGAAGGATAAGCAGCGGTTGCCCACCTATGCGCTGTTGGCGCCGACCCCGTCCGTTCATCTGGTCGTGGTGGCGAAGGCGCCGATCCCGGGGCGCGTGAAGACGCGGTTGACGCCGCCGCTGTCGGCGGCCGAGGCCGCTCAGGTGGCCCGCGCGCTGTTGGAAGATACCTTGCGGCGAGTCGGGCGCGTTCCCGGCACTCGGCTGGTTGTCGCGGTGGATCCGCCGGAAGCCGTCCCGATGATGCGGAAAATCGCTCCAGGAGCTGAGGTCGTGCCGCAAGCCGCGGGAGATCTAGGGGCGCGAATGTCAGCCATCGTCGCGGACCGGTTCACTCGTGGGGCCTCGGCGGTCATCCTGATCGGCAGCGATCATCCCACTTTGGGGCGGGCGCAGATGGATCAGGCGATCCACTGGCTGCGCGAGGACGGCGATCCGCTGGTGATCGGCCCGGCCGAGGACGGCGGCTATTACCTGATCGGGCTCACGCGGCCGCACCTTGAGTTGTTCAGCCGAATCTCCTGGAGCGGGCCTACCGTGCTGCGGGAAACGTTGGCCTGCGCCCTGGACGCCGGTCTGCAGATCCGGCAGCTCTCCGTAGACCGCGATGTGGACACGATCGAAGATCTCGTTCGGTTGCAGCAACGGCTTTCAGGTGATCATGACGTTGCGCCGGCCACGGCCCGTTGGCTGCAGCGCCGTCGGATTCCAGTGGTAGGATAACAACCGTCATGTCTCACTCGACTGTATTGATCGTGCAAGTCACCGTTTTGGGCTTTTGTCTCTGGCTCGAATCCGTCGTCCCCGTATTTCTTCGGCAGCCGGGGCCACGGATGCGGCACGGCTCCCGCAACATCGCCATCGGGTTGGTCAACGGCGCCGTCCTCACCGCCGGTTTCTCCGGCTTGGTTTTTGCAGCGGTTCACTGGGGCGGGGCACATCCGGTCGGCGTCCTTCATTGGATCACGCTACCAGCATGGTCCGAACGGCTGATCGGATTCATCGTTTTTGACCTGTGGATGTACCTCTGGCACCGGGCCAATCACGGCCTCCCGTGGTTCTGGCGATTCCACCGGGTGCATCACAGCGATCTGGCGGTGGACGTGACCACGGCCCTGCGATTCCACTTAGGCGAAATGGTGCTCTCAACCCTCTTACGGCTGGCGGTGATCCCGCTGCTGGGAATCACCCTGGGCGATCTGCTCCTCTACGAGATGATCCTTCAGCCGGTTATCTACTTCCACCACAGCAACATCGCCCTGCCTGAAGCGTGGGACCGCCTGATGCGCCTGGCGGTCGTTTCCCCCAATATGCACCGGGTGCACCATTCGGACATCCCCTCAGAAACCAATTCCAACTACGCCAGCATCTTTTCTTTCTGGGACCGCTTCGGGCGCACGTACCGTCGGCGGGACATCCGGACGATCCGGTACGGGCTGAAGGAATTCCTCGAGCCTCGGTGGCAAACGCTGATCGGGCTGCTGAGGATGCCTCTGGCGTAAAGGGGCATCCTCAGCCTGCTTTCAGAAGGTGGTGCGGGCTCCGACCACCACGTTGTAGTCGGTGCCCAGCTCGTTTCCGTTTAAAGATTCTACGATGGGCACCTGAACGGAGGCCTCCAGCAGCCACCGGGAAGTGACGTACTGGACGCCCGGCGAGAGGAACAAGGTGTAACCTCCCGAGTCCTTGATCGTTCCTCCGGAGCGGTGCTTGGTCTGCCAGACGCCGTTGAGCTCCAGGACGGCGTGAAGGGCACGTGGAGTGGACCATTCTGCCGATTCGGCCGGCCATACCCGAACCCAAGCGCCGGTGTTGTGCTGAAAGAAATCCCCGAACTGAAGGTCATCATGTCCGGTGTTCACCTGGTAGACCAGATCCTGGCTGATCTCATACCATTGAGTCTGCCGGGTAAAGACGATTCCGGCCAATGGATCCCAAGAGCCGGAGCCGAGGCGAACGGCGGGCGGCAAACGGCCTTGTGCGTCGGATTCATCGTCTTCTCCGGTTGGGAGCTTCAATCCGCCCAGAAGGGCAAACCGGGTCGTTGCCCCGGGCGCATCTTTCCGCCAGAGGCGTGCTTTAAGAAACAGCTTGAGGTCTCCGATTCCGCTGGCCTCCCGGCTGACTCGTTGGCCGCCGCTCACGGTGCGCAGATCTTTGTCAAGGTATGGCACCGCCAGGAACCCCGCGGTCGACTCGGTGATTCCATGGACGACGACCAGCTTCACCGCATCCACCGTCATGGAGCGGTTCTGGTCGGTGGGATCATCCCCTTTGCGGGTTCGGGAGTACTGCGTCCGCAGGATCGTCTGTCCCTTGGCCGGATTCAAAGCGATGTCCGTGTTGATGGCTGAAAACGCCGGCCCGCCGTGAAGCAGAAACGCCAACCCCAGGATAAGGATGGCGTTCCTCCTCACGGTTTGACCTCCAGGATCGTCTCAATCTCCATCGCCGGAGGCAACCCTTGGTGCTCATGGACCGTCCCGGAAACTTTCACCAGGGTGCGGCTCGACTGCCAGCCGGCGAGGCGGCGTTCCAGGGCCGGATCCCCAATCGTGTGTTCAGGTGTCAGGGTGGTCTTGCTCTCCTCCTTGAACAGGAGGAACTGCTGGCCGGTCCCGCGTGTCTCCAGCACCGGATGGTCTTCCCACTGTGCAACCGTTCCAATGGCGGTCAGCCGGATCGCCCTTAAGGTGAAACCGGTGTCCGCCACGGCCTGTCGGAATTGGGCAAGATCGACTGATTGCCCTGGTTTGACTCCCATTCGGACAACGCCCTCTTTGTAGTTCGTCTGAAGGGAGCCTGCGGCCCCGAGCTTCTTGAGCGGCTTCTCGATGTTGAACACGCAGAACGGGCAGGATAGCCCGTCGATGCGAAGCTCCACCTCCGTCACTTCGGCCCATGCGGTCTGCCCTCCCATGTCCAAGAGGGTTGTCAGGAACCCGATGAGAAGCAGTTTTCTCAGCATTGAATGTCACCTCCTCTCTTTTGCTTTTTGGACGGCCCCCGTGACATTCCCCAGGCAGCAGGAACCTTGTGGATTAGTGATTTCACAGTAGCAGTTACCGGCCTTCACCTGCGCCTTGATCTGTTCAACCACCGTGCTTTTGCCGGTTACCTGAATCTCAGCGCGGATCTTCTCAGGCGTCCAGCCAAAACAGTAACAGACGGGCGCTGAAGGATCGGCGGGCTCTTTGAGCCCGACCTTTACCGCCAGATCTTCTTCTCGGAACAAGATCTCTCCAGGCCGGAAGTAGATCACGTCACAGGCGGGGGTCCGGCAAAAGCAGAACTCCTCCTGGTTCGGGATGTGCGGGCGGGCTTCCGGTTTCAGCAAGGCGCCCAAGGTGATCCGCTTGACCGGCTTGCCCAGGGCCCCGCATGCAGGGCATTTCGCTGGACCGCAGATCGTGGGGGGATGAAATTCGCAGCAGGCCTCGCTCACGGTTGCCTCGGGCAGGAGATGGTGCAGGCGGCCTGCGTCGCCAGTGGCCACAGGTGCAGGAGGGCGAAGCCCGCCACCACGGCTGAGGCCACCGACAGGACAGCCAAAGTAGCTACCCCACCGGCCATCCGGCATCGCGCCGTCCTGCAACGCCTGGCCTCTGCGACATACCGCCGCCACCCGAACGTCAGCAGAACGGCGGCCGCGGCCACCAGGAGCCCCGAAAAACGGGTAAAGAAGACGCTGACGCCCAGCCCCCCGAGCCCGATGGCTGCGAGGGCTGCCGGGCCCAGGCAACAGGCCGACGCGGTGAGGGCTGAACCGATCCCCAGCTTCGCCGCGTTCATGGTGGCTCAGAGTTTCTTCAGCTCGCCCGATTGGATCTTCTCAACGAGGGTGTTCCAGGCCTCCCGGTTCAGCGTGACCAGATTGCCCTCCTCGCCGATTGCCACTTCCTCCTTGGCGATATTGATCACGACCTCTGGACAGGCCCCGCAGGCCGGGCAGAGAGATACCTGGAACTTCGGTTGCTGATTCATTTTGACGCCCCCTTTGCTTTCTTACCTTTTGCATTCCCCATAATCGTCGGACAGAGCGCTTTACCGGTAAGCCGGGTGCCAGGCCTCCGCGATCGGCTCAAGGCCGTGCGGATTCGGGATCGGACCGCGTTTAAATCAGAAATCTTTTGAGCCAACTCGGCCAACTTCGATTTCAGAACCTGCCGAACGTGCCCGCAGGGGCACGACCCCCGGTCTGAGAGATCCAGGATCTCCCGGATCTCGTCCAGTTTTAATCCCAGGTGTTGCGCCTTCTTGATGAACTGAATCCGCTCGGTAATCCCCGGCCCGTGCAATCGGTAGCCGGAGAATGTCCTCTTTGCTTTTGGGAGCAGCCCTTCTTTCTCGTAGAATCGGACTGTCCAGGCATCCACCTGTGCTTCCCGCGCGATCTGTCCCACAGTCAATCCGTTCATTCCCTTCCCCTCCTACAAGGAGTATACACCTTAGAGTTAGCTCTAAGGTCAAGGGGGATTTTAGGCCTCCATGAATGACCCTTCGGGCCATTGACAATCCGAAGTTCAGTATGTATTATTAGCAGTATGGCTAATAAAGTGAATTTGATAGAAGTTGAGCACGCCATCCGGAAGCGTGGGCTCCGATTGTTCAGCCCTTTGGAGCTCCAGCGTATTCTGGGCATTTCTGCCATCGCGGCGCGCTTTCTTGTGCATCGCTATGCCAAGCGAGGAGTGTTCCTCAAACTTCGGAATGGGCTCTATTGCCTGGCGGATCAGCCCCCGTCAGAACTGGTCCTTGCTAATCGGCTCTACGAGCCGTCGTACATCTCGTTCGAATTCGCCTTGTCGCATCACCACCTGATCCCGGAGGCTGCCTACGTGATCACCTCGGCGACCACACGTCCTACGCGGGCGTTGACGGCACTCGGCAAGACATTTGAATACCATCGGCTGAAGAAGTCGGTGTTTACCGGTTATGAACCGGTAAAGATGGGGGCGGAAACTGTCCTCATGGCTGTGCCGGAAAAAGCTGTGATCGACACGTTGTACTTTGCAGACTTACGGAAGAAAGAGTTGAACGACCGGCTTGACCTGCGGACTCTCAGCGGGAAACGGCTGCGGTCCTATGCTCAGCTATTTGAGCGCCCCTCTTTGCTTCAGCTTCTCAAGAAGGTGATGGGGTGATTACTGTCGAGACGATCCAGAAGCTGGCCACACAGCACCAAACGACGGCCATCAACATCGCCCGAGAGTACTGCCAGCACCTGTTCTTGTCGGCGTTCTATCAACGCCATGCGGCTGACCGGGTGCTCTTTAAAGGGGGGACGGCGCTTCGCATCATCTACGGCAGCCCACGATTCTCCGAGGACTTGGACTTCTCTGGGTTTGGGATCCGAAAGCCAGCGATCGAGGAGCTCATCACGGATACCTTGAGCGCTGTCGAGCGGGTCGGCGTATCCATTGACATTGAAGAGGCCAAGGCAACCAGCGGAGGGTATTTGGGGATCATCCATTACCGGTTCGAGGATTACCGGGTTGAGATCCGATTGGAAATCTCCCTGCGGGATCGGGGGACGGTGAAGCCGGAGACGGCGCTGATTGCCGGGGATTTCCTGCCGGCCTACACGTTGCTGCACCTGCCGCAGGAACTGCTGGTAGAGGAAAAGCTCAAAGCCCTGCTGGACCGCGCCAAGCCGAGAGACTTCTACGACCTCTACTTCATCCTGCGCAAGGGGCTTTTGCCTCAGCGGGATCGCCGGATTCTCAAAGAGGTTCTGACGCGGCTTCAAGCGATGAAATCGGAATCGCTTCAGGAGTTGAAACTGTTCCTGCCGCGAGACCAGCAGGCAATCGCCAAGGATTTCAAAGGGACCCTGGAACGGGAACTGCGGCGCTATCTGGGCAAATAGGACACTGACAAACCGCATGCCAAACGGCTATAATTCTCACAACGCCGGCGTAGCTCAATGGTAGAGCACCGCTTTCGTAAAGCGGGGGTTGGAGGTTCAATCCCTCTCGCCGGCTTAAGCTTCTTTCGTCGTGCTAACAAGGTGCTAACAGAACAGGCCGAACCGGCGTGAACCAGGGTGAAGCAAGGGCAAGATGGGATCGGCGCATGTCCTACCCACGTCAACGATTAGGGAACAAGGGCAATCAGGACGGAAACACCGAGGGGATTTCGTAATGAGCGGGTCATGCCGGCGGATTCTCTCCCCGACATGGCCCCTTCTCTTGCCCCCTCAATCGGTTAGGACATTCTCGCCTCCACGCCCAGTTGGCCATCCTGGCTCCGTGCTAACACGGTGCTAACAGAATTTTCCAAGGCCGGGAACTGCGCAAACTATCCAATCCCGGCAATAGGAGTGCGACGGAGCGGTAGCCTCTGGCTTTGAATGAGTTACGTTGATCGCGGTTGGCTGGCGGCATTGCCGAAATCCAAATGATTTCGGAAAAAATGAGGAGGTGAGGGGCGTTGTGGAAGAAGCGAACGGTTGAAGAATCCTACGGCCTGAGCATCTTCGACCTCAAGAAGGGTCGGCTGCTGGAAAAAGAGGCCGGCGACTGGTGGAGCCGGAAATCCAACGGATTGACCCTTCTTTGCACGCAGGTAGCGATCAATCGGCCGCTCTGGCCAACGACCCTGATCATCAATGCTACGCTGACCGATGCCCTGGGCAGGGAACATCCTTTTGAAAGACGCGAAGTCCAAATGACGTCCACACCCTGCCGGTTTGGAAACCAACGCTGGTGGTTTGTCTGCCCGGGGAAACGTTGCGGCCGTCGAGTAGCGAAGCTTTACCTCCCGCCCGGGCAGAACCAATACTTGTGCCGGCACTGCCATGAGCTGACCTACGAAGCCCGCCAAGGACACAGGGACGGCATGGATACCGCCAGAAGGTATGCTCGTTACCGTAAACGGTGGGAAGCCGCCCGCACAACCCGGCAGAAAATGGAGTGGTCTCTCAAGCTCTTCCAGGCCCTGGATGGTTTGCAAGCTTACCAACGCGCTTATCACCAACGCGCCATGGAGCGGATCGCCCGCCTGAAGAAAGCCGCCGGTATCAAGGGCGAGCCGGACATCTCCTCCACCAAGCTCTGAGACTCCGCACCTCGGGAAGACGCGCTTACCTGTTTCCTTGGTTTCCGAAGTACAATGGACAGCAGAATGGAAAAGGGTATACCGCTGGAGGATCCGGGGGATTACCTTCTGGATCCGGTTTTGGCCGAGGTCAAGCATCGCCGCAGGCGGCTGCGAGCCGAGATGTTAGGTATCCCGCTGATCAAGGGCATCTCGGATCCGGATGAAGAGACCCCTCCGCATGGCTCTGCTTCCAGGGCCGGTGGAAAAACCGGAAAGAGATCTGGCCGCCGAGCGGCTGCTCCGAAAAGAAAGAGAGGGTCTTCCAGCGAATTCTGCGACGCGACCTTTGAGCTCTTCAACGGCCGGAACAACCCGTACTTCAGGGTGACCGGGGGCTCAAGAAGGCGGGCCAAGCACGTGGGGCCCTCCCAATACAAGATTCTACTCCGCTTGGCCCAGCAGATGCGTCAGGATGGCCGCAGGCGGGGTATCCCTGACGATCGGTGGGGATACGTGGAGCGGGCGGAGCTGATCGGCCTGATTGCCGACCGCTCCGGCCTTGAAGGAAACGCCGAGGGGAATTTCAAGACCATCCTCTTTCGGCTCCGAAAGAACCTCGTCCCAGCCATCCGAGCGGTAGGAGGAAAGGCCGAGGAGCGTTTCATCATTCAGAACGCCGCCCCTTCCTGGGCCGAGAAGCGCAGTCTCTACCGCCTGACCATCCGCCCGGAGAACATCGAGCTCCCCCGCTCCTGAAGCTTTCCCGGCACCCGAAAATCCACATTCCTCTGTAGGCGGTTACCCCAGAGCGTCCTGCTCCATCACGTATTCTCAGTCTGCTCGCGCAAGCCCCTGCCGAGAAAGGGTCTCTCCGGTTACACCCTCCCGTCGGGCAGAGCGCGTAACCCAGTGAGACTGGGTTACTCTGCCTTTCGTCGCCTAAACTGGGATCAAAATCACGAAAGGGGGAAATCCTATGGCCAAAGCAAATTGGACAACCGAAAACACGGCGCCAACACCTGGCCCGACGGTTCTGACGAGCGGTGAGTTGGCGGAAGTTTTGGGCATCCGGCACCACCAGTTGGTCTATCTGATCGAGACGAAGCAGATTCCGCCGCCGCGCAAGACCCTTTTGGGCCGTCGCCTGTTTTATCTGCAAGAAGATTTAGCGGTGATTCAGGAGCGGCTACGAACCAGGGCTGCCCGGAAGGCCTGATGTCTTGGGGTAGGCGTCGGCAGCGGCCTAAGAGCCCGCCGTTCGTCATGGTCCAGAAGGCGATGCTCCGCAGCCCAGAGTGGAAGGCGCTGACCAACAGCGAGCGGATCGTCTGGATCCACCTGAAGGCTGATTTCCGTGGACATAACGAGAGTTCGCTTCGTCTTAGCTACGTCTCGTTGAAGGGGATCATGGCGCCGGCTACCGCCTCGAAGGCTTTCAAGGGATTGGAGAAAAAGGGTTGGATCGAAAAGACGAAGCACGGCGGGATGTTCAGATACTACTGCACCTATCGACTGACAGGACCTTTTTCAAAGCTTCCAGGATAGACGAAAGGCGACAGAGGCATGGAGAATCTAAAAAGGGTTCAGAATCTGAAGCGTCGCTCCGACGACGGCCGTGCTCATGACGGTTCAGTTTCTGAAGTGTCAGCCCGCTTTGGACTGGGTGGATCGCTTCAGATTATGAAGTGTTACGTTTCAGAAACTGTAGTTGAGGTCTGCGATTTCCATGGAAAAACCCGCAGCACCTGTTGAAAAGCTGGTGGACGTCCGGGAGATGTCCCGGATCCTGAACGTGCCGGTCTCTTGGCTGTACGAGCGGACCCGGCTGGGGACAATCCCGTGCATCCGGATCGGCAAGTACGTCCGGTTCGAGCCGCTGGAGGTACTGGCGTTCTTCCGGAAGCAAAGGGCCGAATGAATAAGCCGACGGTGGCAACACCTTTTCTGCTTGATAAATTCCGACATTTCCGGCTCTCTCTCCCTGGAAGGAGGGAGTAGACCGTGGCACAAGGGAGCATCATCTGGCGGTGTCGGCAGTGCGGGAGCAGGGCTGCAGGGGCCTGTGAGCACCCGAGGGCCGGCTATTACATCGCCTATCGAGTTGGAAAGAAGCAGAAGTGGGAGGCGGTCGGCCGCAATAAGAAGGTGGCTGAGCGCCGGCTGGCCGAGGTCATGGCCCAACTCCACTCCGGCACGTTTCGATCGGTTCAACAGATCACTTTCGAAGAGTTCTCCAAGAAATGGCTGAAAGATTACTCGTCATCCAGGGTTAAACCGACCACCTATCGGTCGTATCGGGGCATGGTGAAGTGGCATCTGGGGCCGGTCTTCGGCTCACAGCGCCTCACCGACATCACCCCCGACCAGGTGCAGGCGTACATGGCGAAATCACTCCGGGAGAAGCCAAATTCGCCCGCGACCATCAACAAAACGCTGGTTCTGTTGAAGCAGGTCTTAAAACACGCCAGGCAATGGGGATATTTGCGGGAGAACCCCGCTGAGGACATCAAACATGCCAGGGTCGAGTTGATCGAGATGGATTACTTGAAACCAGACGAGGTTTGCCTCTTGTTAAAACATTCAGACGAACCGTACCGAACGCTCTTCCTGACGGCCGCTCTCACGGGAATGCGGATGGGAGAACTTCTGGCGTTGCAGTGGGGAGACATCGACTGGAATGCCAACCGGATTTATGTCCGGCGCAGCATCTTCTGGTATCTGAAGCGGGAGGCGGAAGAGCTTGGTCAAGAGGAATCAGATCTTTGGCGTTTCACCTCCCCGAAATCCAAGCGCTCCAAGAGGGCCATCATCATGTCCCCCGGTCTGAAGGAAACGCTGGAGATCCACCGGCTTCAATGTCCGGCAAGCCCGCATGATCTTGTCTTTTGCACTCCGAAGGGAACTCCCTTGCAGTACCGAAACCTGATCCGGCGTGAGTTTGAACCGGCCTTAGCCCGAGCAGGCCTCCGGAAGATCCGATTCCACGATTTGCGACACACCTACACGTCGCTTCTCATCGCCCAGGGAGCGCACGCCAAATTCATCCAATCGCAACTCGGCCATGCTTCCATCCAAACTACCCTCGATCGATATGGGCATCTCCTTCCTGAGACCCAAGTCGGAACCGGCGAGCGTCTTGATGCCCAGCTCTTCGGAGCAGCGCAGAAGTCAGACGGCAGTCAGGCATCAGACTTGACAATGGTCCAAAGATGATGGCTCCACGATTGACACTTCAGGAACTGAAGCGTCAGGTCAAGGAAACGTGGCTGGAGGCGAATGTGTGTAGCTAGTACAAATAGTTGACTTTTGGGTTGAGCTGACTATGATGGGGAGGCGATGAAAGGCGGGCGCTTGATGAATGACATGGTGTACAAGATCAAGGCCGATTTCCTGAAGGCCTTGAGCCACCCGGTCCGCCTGAAAATCATCGAGGCGCTCAAGCATGGGGAGAGAAGCGTAGGCAGCCTCGTCAAGGAATTAGGGGTCGAGCAGTCCAGCCTCTCCCGGCATCTGTTGGCCCTGCGGGATGCAGGGATCCTCCAATCCCGCCAGGAGCGCACTACCGTCTACTACTCCATCCGGGACCACGATGTCTTCCAAGTCTTAAGGCCCATCGCGGTCCTCCTGCGCAAGAAGTTCAAAGAATCCGAGCGGGTCTTAGTGACCCTCGGCAAAAAGTAGCCGCCCCCGTTCCCCCAAGCCCTTGACAAGGGCGCCCGCCTGTTATATTCTTATATGCGAATATACGAGTATTCATCTATATCTTTACTGAGGGAAAAGGAGCCCTCCCTCGTGAACAATCAAGTCCACCTCATCAAGGCCGCTTTCCTGAAAATCCTGGCCCACCCCATCCGGCTCAAGATCCTGGAGCTGCTTGCCCAGGGAGAGCAATCCGTTGGACAGTTTTCCCAGTCTCTGTCGGTGGATCAGCCGACCGTTTCCCGACATCTGGGGATCCTCAAGCAAGGCGGATTGGTGATCTCGCGCCAAGAGGGTGCCTCGGTGCTTTACCAGATTCAAGGCAAGGAGACGGTGCAGTTGTTGGCGTATCTGACGGAGCTCTTAAAGCGCAAGCTCCAGGTGGACCAGGAGCTGCTCAAGGGATTTGAGGAGGCTTGAGGTCCATGCAACCTTCCTCGTTTTCTGCGGATAGAAAGGGCCGGGTTTTTACGGCGCACCTGGGCGGGAAACTGGAGACCCGCTCCAAGATTCCCTTAAACTCGCCGGAGGTTCTGCGCCTCATCTATACCCCCGGCGTTGCCGAGGTCTGCCGGCACCTCAAGGCCCACCCGGAGGATGGCCTCAAGTACACCTGGCTCGGCTCCACGGTGGCCGTGGTGACCAACGGGACCGCCGTCTTGAGCTTAGGGAACATCGGCCCGCTGGCGAGTCTCCCGGTTATGGAGGCCAAGGCCATGCTGTTTAAGGAGCTGGCTGGCTTGAACGCGGTTCCGATCCTCATCCAGACCCGCGAGGCGGGCACCTTCGCTGACACGGTGGAGCAGATGGCCCCTTCTTTTGGGGCCATCATGCTGGAGGACATTGAGGCGCCCGCCTGTTTTGCCATCGAGCGGGAACTCCAGAAACGACTGACGATCCCCGTCCTGCATGCGGACCAGCACGCCACGGCAGTGGTGGTTCTGGCCGCGATCATGAAGGTCGCTTCGCTTCTTCAGAAACCCCACCCCCAACTCAAAGTGCTTATTCACGGCGCGGGGCCGGCAGGGCTGGCCATCGCACGACTGTTGCACGCGTGGGGGATCCGAGAGCTTCTCCTCTGCCAGGCCGATGGAATCCTCTGGCCAGGAAAGAAGACAGCGGAAGATCCCATTCATTCCGATGTCGCGGCGTTTACCAATCTTCGCCAGGAGTCGGGGCGGTTGGAAGAACTCCTGCCCGGGCGGGATGTCCTGATCAGCACATCGGGTGATTTGCGGTTGGGGCAAAACGCGATCCGCTCCATGGCTCGGAAGGCGGTCATCTTGGCGCTCTCCAATCCCCAGCCGATCGTTGCGCCGCAAGAAGCTCTGACGGCCGGATGCGCTTTTGCCCTGGATGGTACGTCCTTAAACAACGCGCTGGCCTTCCCCGGGTTGTTCAAAGGAGCGCTGGAAGCCCGGGCGAGCCATTTCGATGAAGAGATGCTGCTGGAGGCGGCCAAGGCGATTGCTCAAGCTGCACCCCCGGGGCAACTGGTCCCGGATCAGCTGGATCGGAAGCTCCATCGAAAGGTGGCCCGGGCCGTTGCAAAGGCGGTTTTGGGATCCAGGCAAGAGATGGCCGACTGTGGGGAGCGGCTCCATGATTAACCGGATCGGCTTTGCGGCCGGGGATATTTGGCAGTATCTGGACAAGCACCACAACCGGACCACAAAGCTTTCCGAGCTGGTCGCCGATCTGGATAATCCCCGGGACGTTCTTCTCATGAGCGTTGGCTGGCTGGCCCGGGAGGGGCACCTTATCCTGGAGCCCACGGATGGGGATTACCATGTCCATCTGCGTCGCCATCAAGGGGGTGGGGAATGACGGCGCCTTCGCTCGTCCGATTCCAAGGAGAACGGATCCAAAGCGACATGGATCTTTTCACGCTCCGGGAGGAGACGATCCGGCTGGCCCGGGAGGTCGGGTTTCCGGAACTGGCCGTCACCCAGCTGAATGCCTTGGTGGCGGAGGTGGCCCGAAAGCTCCTCATGAGGCGGCAAGGGGCGAGCTGCTATGTGGCCCGGTGCCGCTCGAAAGGCAGGGTGGGTCTCGAGATCGTCGTCATCGTCTCTGGGATGGAGGAAGAAGCGGTCCGTAAGACGCTGGAATCGAACAGCGAGTTTTTCTGGCGAGAGGGCAATCGGGTGATTTGCGAACGATCGATCCTGGATCTGGTCCGGGTGTTGGCTCCTGCCGATCATGGGGCGCAGGTGGAGCTGATCAAATGGAAATCTTGAAGGTTTTCCGATGAGAGACCAGGGAACGTATGACTTGGACGCCTTGGTGCGCCGTGCGGCCCGATCCATGAAGACGGTGGTCCGCCAGTTCGAAAAACGATGCCGGGCGATGCAGGCCGAATCCTCAGACTCTGCGGAGTCAGCCCGATTGGCGCGGGTGTTGAAGAATCGCGCTGATCGGACCCGAATGAAGCTTCGGGACTTCCACGGGCGGATCACCCATTTGGTGCAGATCATGCAGTCGCAGCAGGTGATTACCCGAGGGGAAGCCCAGCCGGTCGAGGAGAGACTCACTCAGCTTCTGGCCGAGTCGCTTAACCGGGTGGAGGAGTTGCTCCGGCGCCACGAGCGCGTGAGGGTCCACCGGACTCAATCGGCAACGCTGAAGGAAGGGGGTCGTAAAAATATCCTTTACGGAGCGGCGGTGGGGTATCGGCTGATCCGACGATGGAGGAACAACGGCCGGGATGGGTGGAACGACATTTAAAGTGGACGACATGGTGGTGCACCCCGCTTACGGTCTGTGCCGGATTCACGGCATTGACCGCAAGCGCTTCGACGGCTCATCCGAGGACTGTTACGTCCTGATGATTGGACACGGGGGGAGGCAGGTGGAAGTGACAATTTCCTTTCGACAGGCGGAGGCCGTGGGGATCCGTTTTCCGGTGACATCGGAGGAAGCACTCAGGCTGATCGACATCTTGCAGGGCAAAGATTTGACGGGTGGCCAGATGCTCCTGACGACTTGGGAGGGTGTGGAGCAGGGATTAAGGAGCGGCGATCCTTTTGAAGCGGCCAGGATCTTGCGGCAGATGGCCGTTGCCAACATGGGCGATTGGGAGGAGCTGGTTGAGGAGCCGCTCTTGGACAATCGCAGGAGCAAGAAGGGCTGGGCGGCTGCCGCGGTGCACCGTCTGGCGTCGGAATTGGCGTTTGCGCAGCAGATTTCGGTAGGGGTGATGAAAGAGAGGTTCCGGCAATGGCTGGAGGGGGATCGGTCACGTCAGGGAAAAAGCAGAAGCTCGAAATAGCTGTCGGTGACGCCGTCAGCTGTGGAGCCGATGGAATGAGGGGAGTCGTGGAAGCGATCCGGATCATTGATTCCGGCAAGTTCGTCCCCTCCTTCCGCGGGGAAGGCGAGGAAGTGGTGCTGACTATCCGCGATGGCGCGACCACAGCCAACCTCTGGGCCAAGGACGGCGTTGTGATCGCCAAGCTGGACAAGGATCAGAAACAGCGGTACCTGGACGCGGCACGGAAGTCCTCTCCCCGTCGGTAAACCTCTTCCCGGGAAGATTCCTTCCCGGGAGGTCTTGCTAGGGAAAGTGGCAGGTTCGTTGGTCAAAATGGTATGCGCAGAGGAGGGAAAGGCGATGGCGTTCGAGAAGACGTTGAGCGGAGAGATCAGCCGGTGGGATCTCAGTACGAAGGGTTTTTCCATCAGCACCAAACGATGGGAGGCAGGCAAACAGAAGGATGAAGCGGTGGCGTTTAGTCTGGATCCGAATGCGAAGGTAACGGACGAGCGGCTGAGGCCGCTGAAGCTGGCAGAGTTGAAGATTGGCCAGCGGGTCACGGTTCACTACATCACCGAACAGAGCGACCGGAACGTCGCCAAGTCGATCACCGTGGTGAAGCCGCTTGCTCCAACCGGAACGCAGGCAACCCCATCCCAAGGAGTACCGGCTGCGGCCAGGCCCACCGCCACTCCCGGTGGGCAGCCGGCGATCAAACCGGTTCCAAGATCTCTGGGGCCGCAGCCTTCTCCCAGGCCGGCCTGATGGAAGGATCGACTAGGTTTTGAAAGGGAGGTCTGGAGTGTTTCAACTGCCATGCAAAAGAGGGCTGAAACTGACGGACCTGAAGGCAGGTGATTGGGTAGCGGTGGAGTACACCAGGCAGAGAGACAGCGATGTCGTTTCTTCCATCGTGGTCCAGACGCCCGGAGCAGAGAAAACACCAGCGGCTTCTTCAGCGCAACAATAAAAGGCACCACCACTGAAAGGGCGGTGACGAATGAGCTTTCGAAGCCGCCCTTTTGAGTTTAAGAGAGGAGGATTGTTCGATGGCAACTGTTACGCAAAGGTCTGGTTCCGTCCTGCGGGCGGTGCGCTTCGAGTTTCAGGCGCCCGCCTATGCGCAGCGGGTGGCCGTAGCGGGCGATTTCAACTCCTGGAATCTCTACAAGAACCTGATGCAGAAGAATCCATCGGGAATCTGGGAGACGACGGCCCACCTCGCGCCCGGGCGTTACCAGTACAAGATCGTCATCAACGACAAGGAGTGGTTGACGGACCCCAAAGCCCAGGCGCAGGTTCCCAATCGGTACGGAAGCACCAACTCCGTCCTGGAGGTGAAGTGACATCGAGACGGCTCATCGCGTTACGTTGATTCCGGGCGACGGGATCGGGCCGGAGGTGATCTTTGCCGCCCAGGCCTGCCTGAACGCGACCGGCGTTTCGTTCGAATGGGAGATCCATTCGGCGGGAGAAGGGGCCGTTTCCCGCGCGGGGTCTCCCTTGCCGGAGGATCTCTTGGAGTCGATCCGCCGGAACAAGGTCGCCTTGAAAGGGCCGATCACCACCCCGATCGGAGGAGGGATCCGTTCCGTCAATGTCGAGTTGCGCCGGAAGCTGGATCTGTACGCCTGCGTCCGGCCCTGTCGGCTTTACCCAGGGGTTCCTTCTCGTTACCAGGAGGTGGATCTGGTTGTGATCCGCGAAAACACGGAGGATCTGTACGGCGGCCTGGAATACCGGGATGGCAGCTCTGAGGTCCGGGAGCTCATCGCCTGGGTGGAGTCTCATGGGGGAGGGGCTCCGAGTCTTGATTCGGCCATTTCGCTCAAGCCGATTTCGTATCACGGCTCGGCTCGGATCGCCCGTTTTGCCTTCGAGTACGCCCTTCGACAGGGGCGCAAGAAGGTGACCGTCGTCCACAAGGCCAACATCATGAAGTACACCGACGGTCTCTTCCTGAAAGTGGCCAGGCGTGTTGCCTCCGACTATGCGGGGAGGATAGCATTTGAGGAGCAGCTGGTGGACAGCTTGTGCATGCAGTTGGTTCAGCACCCCGAATCCTATGATGTCCTCTTGTTGCCCAATCTCTACGGAGACATCGTCTCCGATCTGTGCGCCGGCTTCATCGGCGGACTGGGGATGGCTCCGGGGGCCAACGTGGGGGATCAAGCGGTCGTTTTTGAGCCGACCCATGGTTCTGCTCCCCAATATCGGGGACAAGATAAAATGAATCCGACGGCGGCGATCCTCTCCGGCGTCCTGATGCTCCGGCATCTGGGAGAGACCGAGGCGGCCGACCGGCTGGAGCAAGCCGTCTGCGACGTTGTGCGCGAAGGGAAATTCGTCACCTTTGATCTGAAATCCGGGCAGAATGGCTTCGGCAGTGCCACCACTCGTGAAATGGCCAACGCCATCATCCGGAGTATGGAATCGGAAATGAGATCGGAAAAGAGGTGAACGGACATGGCAGCCAAGAAATTTTCTGCCAAGCCAAAGCCGGCGCAGCCGCAGGCTCCCCAGCCAGCTCAGCCACAGCCGGTTCAGAAGTAGCGGCTTATTCAGGCAAGGAGGTTTACGGCGAGCAGGGAGGAGTCTCTTGCCTCCCTGCTCGCTTCCTAAATAAGGGACCGGCCGTCAGGTCATGTGGGGCCGCTGCGAGGTTTGCGGCGGGGCGGTCACCCGCTCGTTGCCAGAGTCCCGGCCGCAGCCTGAGAAGGCGCGGGGCGAGCATTGAGGCTTAAAGCTCCGCAGGGCTTTTTTTAATCTTTTCAAGAAAACCGGGTCTGAAAGGAAATACGAGGAGACCATGGTAGGCCGATGAGAACGATCACGCTTCTGACGTTATCCAACGTCTTCATGACGTTTGCCTGGTACGGGCATCTGAAGAATCTCAACAACAGGCCCTTGGTCGTTGCCATCCTGGTGAGTTGGGGGATTGCGTTCTTTGAGTACACCCTGCAGGTGCCGGCCAACCGCCTGGGCTACGGGCGGTTTTCACTGCCGCAGCTGAAGGTGATGCAGGAGATCATCACGATGTGCGTCTTCGCGGGTTTCGCCTGCTGGTACATGGGGCAGCCCTTGAAGGTGAATTTTCTGCGGTTCCCCCACGGGACGCTGAAAGGGATTGCGTGGAACTGACTGCTCGTGACATTGCCCGGTTGCTCAACGTTTCTCCGGAAATGGTATACCGGTGGATCAAAGAGAAAGGTCTGCCCGCGCGCCGGCTCAATGAGCAATACCGTTGCAATCGGACGCAGCTTCTCGAATGGGCTTCAGCCAGGAGAATCCCGCTGGCCCCGCACCTCTTTCGTGAGCTGAAAGATTCCAGGCATGCTTCAGGGTTGAACCTGACACGGACCTTGGAGGTGGGAGGCATTGTGTACGATCTGCCGGGCCACGACCGGCGTTCCGTTATAGAGGCGATCGTAGAACGGTTGCCGCTACCGTCCGAGGCCAATCGAACCCTCTTGTTGCGAATGCTGCTGGCACGGGAGCGGATGGGCTCTACAGGAATCGGAGAGGGGATTGCCATCCCGCACGTGCGCAACCCGGTGATCCTGCACGTGCGGGCCCCGATGGTCACGCTAGGATTCTTGCGCCATCCGGTGGATTTTCACGCGGTGGACGGCAAGCCGGTTTCTGTCCTGTTCACGCTGATCAGCCCGACCATTCGTCTTCACCTGCGGCTGCTCTCCCGCCTGGCGTTTGCCTTGCAGGACTCACGTGTGCGAAGGATATTGCAAGATCACCGATCGGAGCTGGAAATCCTGGCGGCGTTCTCCCGCGCCGAGTCGCACGTGGAGGAGACAAAAATCTCCTCTGACGGGAAAGGGAGTCGCGCATGACGTTGTTATTCGGCGCTCTGATCCTCCTCGTGGGGAGCGGGATGGCGGCCCTGCTCTTAGGCCGGTGGCCAAGCGTGTCCAAAACAGTCGGCGTCGGCGGAGCGGTCATCGGATGTCTGGTGGGATTGGTCCCGGCATTCCAGACGTTGGCGACCAGCGTGGCGCGTTCCTGGCACGCTCCCTGGCAGGTGCCTTACGGCGAGCTGGCGCTCGGCCTCGACCCGTTGACCGCGTTTTTCCTGGTGCCGATTTTCGGGCTCGGCCTTCTCTGCGCACTCTACGGGGGCCGGTATCTGCAGCATTACCGGCACCGTCCGTTCCTCCATGTGAGCTACACCTGGTTCAACCTGCTGGTGGCGGCGATGGCTGTGGTTGTGGCAGCACGCAACGCGCTGCTCTTCCTGGTGGCTTGGGAAGTCATGTCGCTGGCCTCCTTCTTCCTGGTGACCTTCGAGGATGAACGCAGCGACGTGCGGGAAGCGGGCTGGACGTACCTGATCGCGACCCATCTCGGGACAGCTTTCCTGCTGGCCTTCTTCGCGCTGTGTGGGAGGTACGCGGGTTCTTTGGATTTTGACCGGTTCCGGCAGATGACAACTCTGCCGCCGGCCATCGCTGGGGCCCTATTTTCCCTGGGGATCATCGGTTTTGGGACGAAGGCCGGGTTCATGCCTTTCCACGTGTGGTTGCCGGAGGCGCATCCGGCCGCCCCCAGTCACGTGTCGGCCCTTATGTCCGGCGTCATGATCAAGATGGGGATCTACGGGATCCTCCGGGCGCTGACCTTCCTGGGGCCGCCCCCCGCCTGGTGGGGATGGCTGCTGGTGGTGATCGGGTTGACATCGGGGATTCTGGGCGTCCTCTTCGCTTTGGCACAGCATGATCTCAAACGGCTCCTGGCCTACAGCAGCATTGAAAACATCGGCATTATTGCGTTAGGAATCGGAATCGGACTGTTGGGCAGAGCGATGGGGCATCCCTTGATCAGTTTTCTTGGATTTGGCGGGGCCTTGCTGCACGTGTTGAATCACGGCCTGTTCAAGAGCCTGCTTTTCTTTGGTGCCGGTGCCGTTGCCCAGGCCACCGGCACGCGAGAGATGGAGCATCTGGGCGGGTTGCTCAAGCGGATGCCCAGGACCGCCATCGCCTTTCTGGTCGGATGCGCGGCGATCTGCGGCCTGCCGCCCTTCAACGGATTCATCAGCGAGTGGCTGATCTACAGCGGATCTTTCCGAGGGATACTGGCGTTTTCCGGGCGGGAGGGTGTGGCCTCGTTGGCGGCGATTCTTGGATTGGCGTTGATCGGCGGGCTGGCCGCGGCCTGTTTTGCGAAGGTGTTCGGCGTCGTCTTCCTGGGGTCGCCCCGGACCGATCATGCCAGTCAGGCCCACGAGGTCGGGTTGGCCATGACCGTCCCGATGGGACTGTTGGCGACGGCTTGTGTTGTGATCGGTCTCTGGCCTGCAGGAGCGCTGCAGCTGACGTTGCCTGCCGTGGCGTTCCTTCTTGGGATGGGGCCGGAGGGATTGGGTCAGCCGTGGCAAGAAGTCCAGCACGCCTTGACACTCATCGGCAGCATCGCGGTCGCCCTGATCGGCGTGATTTTGCTTCTGGCGTTGCTGCGCCGAAAGGCATTGGCCCGTCGCCAGGCGCGTGAGTCAATCACCTGGGGTTGCGGCTATGCTTTTCCAACGGCTCGGATGCAGTATACCGCTTCTTCGTTTGCGCAGCCCTTGCTGCTTCTGTTTAAGGGTCTTTTGCGGACGCGGTTCGCGGAAGAGCGGCCGGCAGGTTATTTCCCGTCTAAAGCAAGGATCGCCTCCCACACGCCGGACGTGGCCAAAGAGTACGGCTTCCGTCCCATTGCCATGGGTGTTGTCCGAGCCCTGGACAGCTTGCGGTGGCTGCAGCGAGGCCGCGTGCAATGGTATCTCCTGTACATCGTCGTGACCCTGGTGGTCTTGCTGATCTGGAAGTTGGGGATGTGATGGCATGATAGGGCTCAGCTGTCGACTCTTGGTGCACGTGGCTGTCGTGTTGCTGGCGCCGCCCCTCTTGCTGGGGGTGATTGGAAAGACCAAGGCCTTCTTGACCGGCCGGATCGGTCCTCCGATTCTCCAACCCTACTACGACCTCTGGAAGCTCTGGCACAAGGGGGCGGTTTACAGCCGGACCACCTCCTGGCTTTTCCGGGCGGGCCCCATGGTCGCGCTGGCGGCGTTTCTAGTGGCGGCCCTGTTGATTCCCCTCGGCTCTCAACCGGCCCCCCTCTCTTTTTTTGGGGACGTGATCCTCTGGGCGTACCTGTTTGGGCTGGCTCGGTTCGCCACCGTCTTGGCTGCGATGGATACCGGGTCGAGCTTCGAGGGAATGGGGGCCAGCCGGGAAGTCACATTCTCCAGCCTGGCGGAGCCAGCCCTCTTTCTCGGGCTGGCGGTGGTGGCCAGACAGACCCAGAGCTTAAGCTTGAGTCAGATGCTTGGGCCCGCCCTCGCGCACGCGTGGGCGGTTTCCGCTCCGGCGCTGGGATTGGTGGCCGCCAGTCTGTTCATCGTGTTGCTGGCGGAGAACGCGCGCATCCCGGTGGACGATCCGGCCACGCACCTGGAGCTGACGATGATTCACGAGGTGATGGTCCTGGATCACGGAGGGCCGGACTTGGGCCTCATCCTGTACGGCAGCGCCCTGAAGCTGTTTGTCCTCGGCATGTTGCTGGTGCAGCTTTTCCTGCCGGGAATGCCTTGGGTCGGGCTGCTGGTCTTGTGCCTCCTCATTGGCGCGGTGGAATCTTTGATGGCCCGGCTGCGGCTGGTGCACGTTCCACGGCTGCTGATGGCCGCATGCGCACTTGCAGCAATGGGACTCTTATTGGTTTGGAGCTGATGCCATGATGCGAGCCACGGATCTTGTGTTGGTGCTGGCTATGTTGCTGAACTTTCTGGTGCTGGGAAGCAGCCGATTGAGCGCCGGCATCCGGGCCGTCGCGCTGCAGGGAGCCTCGTTGTCTTTGTTGCCCTTGCTGCTTCACGATGGGGGGGCGCCGACCATTCACCTGATGGCCTTGGGGCTTGGGATGCTGGGGCTTAAAGGGATGCTCTTCCCGTGGTTGCTGTTTCGCGCGATCCGGGAGGCCTCCATGCGGCGGGAGATGCAGCCGCTGATCGGATTCACCGCGTCGCTTGTGGCCGGGATCCTCGCGGCAGCGGTGGCGTTTCGGGTTTCTACGCGGTTGCCCTTGCCTTCTGCGCCGGTGTCTTCTTTCCTGATTCCGACGGCCTTGACGACCATTCTGGTGAGTTTCATCGTCCTGGTGAGCCGGACAAAGGCGCTGACCCAAGTGCTGGGCTACCTCATGCTGGAAAACGGGATCTTTCTCTTCGGGCTGGTCTTCGCCCGAGAGATGCCCTTGCTGATCGAATTGGGAATTCTGCTGGACCTGTTTGTGGGGGTGTTTGTGATGGGAATCGTGGTGTTCCACATCCATCGGGAGTTTGACCACATCGATACGGTCCACCTGACGACGCTGAAAGGGTAACGATGTTGATCGCTTTGTGCCTGATTCCGTTGCTGGCCGGTGGTGTCGCCTTCGCGCTGCGGTCGAACACACAGCGGCTGTCGTTGTTGGTCCTGACCGCGCTGGCGCACTTCCTGCTGGTGGCAAGCTGTTGGCTGAAACTCCCTGCGCCCACCCCTTCGGGATGGCTGGCGTTGGATGCGCTGGGACTGCTGTTCCTGACGTTGGTCAGCGTCCTGTTTCTGTGCGCGAGCCTGTATGCGATCGGCTACCTGCGGCAGGAAGATCATGGCTCGAATCGGGTGTTCGTCGGCTGCTTGCTGGCGTTCTTGTCGGCCATGACCCTCGTGACGGTCAGCCACCACCTGGGGCTGCTGTGGGTGGCCATTGAGGCCACGACGTTAGCCAGTGCGCCGCTGATCTACTTTCACCACAGTCAGCGTTCGTTGGAGGCCACCTGGAAGTATCTGTTGATCTGCTCGATCGGCATCGCCCTGGCGCTCTTGGGAACTTTCTTTGTGGCAATCGCGGGAACCGGCCCTGCTGCGGCGGAGCCTTCGCTGTTGCTCGAAAAATTGATGGCGAATGCGGCCAACCTCAACCTGCCATGGCTGAAAGGGGCGTTCATCTTCCTGTTGGTCGGATACGGGACCAAAATGGGTTTGGCGCCCTTGCACACATGGTTGCCGGATGCTCACAGCGAGGCGCCTTCTCCGGTTTCCGCCTTATTGTCGGGGGCGCTCTTGAACTGCGCGTTCCTGGGGATCCTTCGGGTGTTCCAGATCTGCGCCGCGGCTAGCCTGAAACATTTTGCCCAAGAGCTGCTTGTACTCTTCGGGCTGCTCTCCTTGTTGATCGCCGCAGCGTTCCTCTTAAGGCAGTCCGATTACAAACGGATGCTGGCCTATTCCAGCGTCGAACATATGGGCATCCTTGCCCTGGGAGTCGGCTTAGGGGGTGCCGCGACCTACGGGGCGATGCTCCACGCAGTCAACCACTCGCTGGCCAAGGCCCTGCTGTTCTTTGCCGCAGGAAATATTCTTTTGAGCTACAAGACCAAATCCGCCGCTTCGGTGCGCGGCGTCCTGCACCGGTTGCCGATAACCGGCTGGCTGTTCCTGGGCGGATTCCTGGCGATTACCGGGTCGCCCCCCTTCGGGCCGTTCTTGAGCGAGTTCACGATCTTGAATGCAGCCGTCACCCAAGGGCAGATCGGCATTGCCGCCATCTACCTGTCGTTGCTGGCGGTTGTCTTCCTGGGGATGGGATCGGTCGTCCTGCCGATGGTCCAGGGTGGGTCGGAGGAGGCAGTTCCGTTGCCTTTAGCGTTACCCAGTTCATGGATGTTGAACGGCGTGCCGCTGCTGCTCATGGCCGGGGTGCTGATGCTCGGCCTTTACGTGCCGAGCGGATTGCAGAACGTCTTGACCGGAGCCTCAGCGCTCCTCGGAGGCGCGCCGTGAGCGCCTCCTCTTCAGCCCCGTTGCGGAATCCGCAGGCGATTCCTGAGCGGGAACTCCCTGTGGTTTCCATTGCTGAGTTCCGAACCGGAATCCTTTCCGCCGTGGCCGCGGGTGGGCGGCTGGCAGCGCTGTTCGGCCATCCGATGGGGAAATCCGGCGTCAAGCTCTGCGCGATCTTGGCTGCCGACGAGGCCGGGGAGTGTGCCGTGGTGACGACCGCGGTGAAAGATCGCTACCCTGCGCTGGCCCCCGACTGCCCGCAGGCGCAGGGGTTCGAGCGGGAGCTGGCTGAGCAGTATGGTCTGACCCCCGAGGGGCATCCGTGGTTGAAGCCGATCCGAAACGGGTCGTATCCCTTCTTCCGCGTGGAGGGTGAGGAGATCCACGAGGTCGCTGTCGGCCCTGTGCACGCCGGGATCATCGAGCCGGGGCATTTCCGGTTCCAGTGCTTGGGCGAGCGGGTGCTGCATCTGGAGATCCAACTTGGGTTTCAACATCGGGGTGTGGAACGATTGCTGGAAGGGGCGATTTCCCCTCGGTCTGTCGCGGTAGCAGAGTCCGTTGCGGGGGATACCGTGATTGGGCATACCCTGGTGTTTTGTGAAGCCATCGAGGCGCTTGGCGAGTGCCAGGTGAGTCCACGGGCGCAGGCGCTACGGGGGATCGCCTTGGAATTGGAGCGGGCGGCCAACCACGTGGGAGATCTGGGTGCGCTGGGGGCGGACATCGGGTTCCTACCGGCCGCCGCGCATTTCGGGCGGCTGCGCGGAGAATTTCTCAATCTGCTGATAGAGTTGACAGGAAGCCGATACGGCAGAAGCTTCCTGCGTCCAGGCGGGGTCCTTTTTGACTTAAGCTCCTCCCTGGAGACTCAATTCACGAAGCGTCTTGGGCAGGCCCAGCGTGATCTAAAGACGTTCGCGTCGCTGTTCTTCGACAACGCCTCCGTGCTGGGCCGGTTGGAGGGAACGGGAGCCGTCTCCCGGCAGGTGAGCGATGAGTTGGGTCTTGTCGGTCCAGCGGCTCGTGCCTGCGGCAGCCACCGGGATGTGCGGCGCGATCATCCTTCGGGGATCTATCAGTTTGCCCACATCCCCATCGTTCTCGGAGAAACGGGCGATGTGTACGCACGGGCCCTCATTCGCTGGCTGGAAACCGAGCGGTCGCTGGAGTTTCTGTTGGAGCAGATCGGCAATCTCCCGGAGGGGGAACTGCGGATCTCATGCGGGAAGCTTGCGCCGAACCACCTGGCGCTCTCGCTGGCCGAAGGATGGAGGGGGGAGATCGCCCACCTCGTGATCACCGACCCACGGGGACAGATTGCCCGCTACAAAGTGGTCGATCCCTCCTTCCACAACTGGATGGCCTTGAGTATGGCCATGCGGGACGGTGCGATCTCCGACTTCCCGCTGTGCAACAAGAGCTTCAACCTCTCGTATGCCGGGCACGATCTGTAAGGAATTCGGAATATGCTGAAGATCCTCAACGCGCGCGTTCAACAAGGGTGCCGGACCATGTGCTTCCCCGATGGGGATGCCAAGCTGCCGGACCGTTTCCGCGGACGCCCGACGTTGGACTCCAGCCGCTGTCCCGATGGGTGCCAAGCGTGCGTGCAAGCGTGTCCGGTGCAGGCGATTCAGGTCGACGGGCAGGTCCAACTGGACCTCGGCCGGTGCCTCTTCTGTCAGGAATGTGTGACAGCTTGTCCGGAGGGAGCCATCCAGTACACCTCGGACTATCGCATGGCCTCATCGGAACGGAAGAATTTGATTCTGCAACGGGACGAAATACCCCTCGTTCAGGCCTTGGAGGAGAAAACCAGACGCCTGTTCGGACGGTCGCTTAAACTGCGGGAGGTCTGCGCCGGCAGCTGCAACGGCTGTGAGATGGAACTTCAGGCGATGAACAACGTCGTCTTCGATCTCAGCCGGTTCGGAATCCAGTTTGTGGCGTCCCCTCGCCATGCCGACGGCCTGATTGTGACCGGGCCGGTGACCGAAAATATGCGGTTGGCCTTGGCCAAGACCTATGAGGCTGTCCCGTCACCGAAGCTGGTCATTGCCGTGGGGGCTTGCGCCATCAGCGGAGGACCGTTTCGGGACAGCCCGCAGGTGCACAATGGCGTCGATGCCCTTCTGCCGGTCGATCTGTACATTCCCGGGTGTCCGCCGCACCCGTTGACGATCTTGGATGGACTCCTGAGACTCTTGGGAAGGATCGAGCGCCAGAAGGAGGGTGTCCGGCTGATATGAAGAGCCGGTTGTAGGGTGCGTATTCAAGTTCGAGTCACGCCTCGAGCAAAGCAGCGGAGTGTGGAAGCTGCCCAGGATGGAACTCTGCGGGTCAGGGTGACCGAGCCTGCTGAGGGCGGAAGAGCCAATGCTGCTGTCATTGATCTCCTTGCCGAGCATTTCAAGGTGCCCAGACGTGCGGTGTCCATCCTACAGGGAGAGAAGAGCCGGCAGAAGCTTGTTGAGATTCTGGAGCGCTGATGAGAAAGGGAGGAATCCGTCGGCACCCATTTCGACCTTAGACGCCGCTGAAACTGTGTTACAATACGGTTTCGGCGGTGGAGTTCGCCGATGAACCGCCCTGGCGGGCTGATGACTCCTACGGGAGCTGCAACCGCCAGGGCGGTTTTGTGTTTTCGGGGTTTATCATTGAGGAGGTGGTTCGACAGGATGAAATGGCTTCAATTGGCGTTAGGCCCATCTTTGACAGTTTGAAGGCGCTTTGGGCTCTTGCGGGTGGGCTCGCCCGTCGGAGAGATGCTTCGATCGCTCTAGTAACATGGTGCAAATACAAGAGGTATATGCCTCGATTTTTCCGCGCCGACGCTCGCCGGAACCCTCCTGTGGAATCGGCCATAATACCGTCTTATATCGGTGTCAAATCCGACCGAATAAAATCCTTGACTCGCGCAGATATTTTTTACATAATACTAGTGCAATGTTTGTCCGAAGCAAGACGATCCGCGCCAACGGACGTACCTACCAGTACCTGCACATCGTCGAGAATCGCTGGGAGAAGGGCAAGGTTCGCCAGCGTATCGTAGGGAGCCTGGGACGTCTGGACTCCCTTCTGGAAAACGGAGACCTCGAGCAGGTCATCACCCAACTCGTTGAGCGCTGCCCCACCGTCAAGCTTCTGCGCGCGCAGGCCGCCGGCGCCCTGGAACTCGAGAGCGACCGCGTATGGGGTCCGGTCCTCCTCTTCGGTCGCCTCTGGGAAGAGCTCGGCCTCAAGGACCTTTTGCGAGAGCTGAGCCGGCGGCAGAAGTTCGGCTTCGACTTCGAGCGGATGGCCTTCGCCCTCACCTTACAGCGCCTCTTGGAGCCCGGCAGCGACCTGCGGGGCTCCAAGTGGATCGAGACGGTCCACGATCCGGGCTTCGCGAAGCTGCGCCTTTCCCATTTCTACCGTGCGTTGGGCTTCTTGTGGAAGAAG
>PCVW01000003.1:0-3262 GCA_002787095.1 Candidatus Omnitrophica bacterium CG11_big_fil_rev_8_21_14_0_20_64_10
GTTCCAAGGTGACCGGCGGCACCGTCAACGGCACCGGGAGCCTGGTGATCGAAGCCAAACGGGTGGGGGCCGACACGCTGCTGGCTCAGATTGTTCGGATGGTCTCCGAGGCGCAGCGCTCACGCGCCCCCATTCAGAAGCTGGCCGATGTGGTGTCGGGTTGGTTCGTGCCGGCGGTGGTCGGGATCGCGGCGCTCACCTTCGTCGTCTGGGCGTGGATCGGTCCGGAACCGCGGCTGGCCTACGCGTTGGTGAACGCGGTCGCCGTGTTGATCATTGCCTGTCCCTGCGCGCTGGGGCTGGCGACGCCGATGTCGATCATGGTCGGGGTGGGGCGCGGCGCGCAGGCGGGGGTGCTGATCCGGGACGCCGAGGCGCTTCAGACCGTTGAGAAGGTGGACACCCTGATCGTGGACAAGACCGGGACCCTCACGGAAGGGAAACCCCGGCTGGTCTCCGTCGTTCCGGCATCCGGGGTTGAGGCCGGGGAGCTGCTCCGGGTGGCGGGCGCTCTGGAGCGGGCCAGCGAGCACCCCCTGGCCCAGGCGATCGTGGCCGGCGCCGAGGCGCGCCTTGTGGAAAACGGTGTCAGACACCGTTTTCCACAGGTGAGTGACTTTCAGTCAAAAACCGGCAAAGGGGTCGCGGGGACCGTCGGTGGCCGGCGGGTTGCCCTGGGGAACGCCGCGATGATGGAGGAGATCCAGGTCTCCGTGCGGGAGCTTTCGAAGGAGGCGGAGCGGCTGCGGCGGGAAGGGCAGACGGTGATGTTTGTCGCGGCCGACGGCAAGCCGGCCGGACTGCTGGGGGTCTCCGATCCGATCAAGGGGTCCACGCCGGAGGCGATCCGGCTCCTGCATCAGGCCGGGATCCGGATCGTGATGGTGACCGGGGACAACCGGACGACCGCCGAGGCGGTGGCCGGAAAGCTGGGGATTGATCAGCTTCATGCCGGCGTGCTCCCGGAGAAAAAGAGCGATCTTGTGAGAGAACTGCAGGGGCAGGGGAAGGTGGTGGCGATGGCGGGGGACGGCGTCAACGACGCCCCGGCGCTGGCCGCCGCCGATGTCGGGATCGCGATGGGGACCGGCACCGATGTCGCGATGGAGAGCGCGGGTGCCACCCTGATCCAGGGGGATCTGCGGGGGATCGCCCGCCTGAGGACCTTAAGCCGCGGGGTCATGCGGAACATCCGGCAGAATCTCTTCTTTGCTTTCGTCTACAATGGGCTGGGCGTTCCGGTGGCGGCCGGACTGCTGTATCCCTTCTTCGGCCTGCTGCTCAGCCCGATGATCGCCGGGGCGGCGATGAGTTTTAGCTCCGTCTCGGTGATTGCCAACGCCCTGCGCCTGCGCCGCCTCCGGCTGTAGTTATCAACAATCAGGGACTGTCCCTGATTGTTGATAACTTCTCCTTCGGATACAATGAAGCCGATGAGAGCCCAAATCCTTTTCCTCTCGTTCGCGATCGCGCTGATCGGGGCCGCGGGCGTCTTCGCCGAGCCGGCCGCTCAGGGGGAAGGGGCCGCCCAGTCGGCCGTCGCCGCTTCCGGCGGCGCCGTTGAAGGGACTGCTTCCGCCCCCGCCGAATCTGCTCCGACGGAGCCGGCCTCCTCCAATCAGCAGGTCGCAGTCTCCAGCGGCTGCGGTTGCTCGGCCAAGAAATGAGCCGCCTGCTCGAATTCCTCCGGGAGGACATCTGGCGGATCCGGATGCGCCAGCTTCCCCGGCGGCGCAGCTGGATGTTCCGGCCGCTGCGGGTGGTCCTGCTGGCGCTGCGGGGGTTTGAGGAGGACCGCTGCCAACTGCGGGCCTCGGCCCTGACCTTCTACACGCTCCTTTCGATTGTTCCGGTCCTGGCGATGGCCTTCGGGGTCGCCAAGGGGTTCGGCCTGCAGAATCACATGGAGACGATCCTGACCCAGCGGCTTCAGGGGCAGGAGCAGGTGGTTCAGTGGCTGATCCAGTTCGCCAACGCCTTCCTCAACAACGCCAAAGGAGGGGTGATCGCCGGCGTCGGGGTGGCCCTCCTCTTCTGGATCGTGATCAAGGTGCTCGGCAACATCGAACAATCGTTCAATCACATCTGGGGGGTCCAGCGGGGACGGACGATCGGGCGGCGGCTGACCGATTACCTTTCGCTCATGCTGATCTGCCCGGTGCTGCTGATGACGGCCAGTTCCGTCACGGTGTTCGTCGCCACCCATGTGGCTTCGTTGACCGGCCGGCTTTCCTTCTTGGGACCGTTGGCGGTGCTGATCGAGGGGCTCCTGAACCTCCTGCCGTACGCGGTTCTCTGGGGGCTCTTTTCCTTCCTCTATATGTTTCTGCCGAATACCCGGGTGTCGCTCAAGGCGGGGATCACCGCCGGGATCGCGGCCGGGACGATCTACCAGGCGGTGCAGTGGGGCTACCTTCATTTTCAGATCGGCGTCTCCAAGTTCAACGCGATCTACGGCAGCTTCGCGGCCCTGCCGCTTTTCCTGGTCTGGCTGCAGGTCAGCTGGTTGGTCGTCCTGTTCGGGGCGGAGGTCTCCTTCGCCGTGGACAACGAGGAGACCTACGAGTTCGAGCGGGACTGCCGGGAGGCAACCCCCCGGTTCCGGCGCCTGCTGGCGCTGCGGCTGGCGGAGCGGGTGGTCAAGCGGTTCGAAGGGGGAGAACCTCCCCCGACCGCCCGGGAACTTTCCCACAGGCTGGATGCCCCGATTCGGTTGGTTCGGGAGCTGCTCAATGACCTGGCCGCCGTCGGTATCGTTACGGAAACCCAGCACAATGGGGCGGCTGATCCGGGGTTCCTGCCGGCCCGGGATCCGGCCGGTTTGACCCTCAAAGAGGTTTGGAACGCGCTGGATCGCCGGGGGCGGGACAATCCGGAGATGGTTCGGGCGGCCGATCTGGAACAGATGACCGAGCGGATGGATGCGATGGACGCGGCGGTCCGGAAGTCGCCGGCCAACATCCTCCTGAAGGAACTCTGATTGACGGCTGACACCCCACGCCGCTCGATCGGGGTGACCCTCTCGGCGGCGCTTCTGCTTTTGATCGCGTTGATCGGGGGCGGTTTCGGCCTCCTCCTGACGGGGGCCGCCTTCTTCGCGCCTCAGCTTCAGAATCTTTCGGCGATCGGCTGGATCCGATTCTTCTTCTCGGTGACCTTCGGCCTCTTCCTGTTCGCCGGCTGGATCGGGATCGGTCTGCTGCGGCTCAAGGCCTGGGCCCGGATGTGGCTGCTCTTCTTCTCGGTGGTGCTGGTCTGCATG
>PCVW01000003.1:3274-16752 GCA_002787095.1 Candidatus Omnitrophica bacterium CG11_big_fil_rev_8_21_14_0_20_64_10
TCGCCGGCCTGATGGTTCTGGCGCTGCTGTTGGGGGGCGGGGAACTGACCGTCGCGCAGGCGGCTCTTGTGATCGGGGCCGAGGCGCTCCCGATGATCGCCCTGGGGTGGGGTTGGCTGGTCTTCTTTCGCAAAGGGTCGGTCCGGGCGCAGTTCGAAGGGGCCCCTTCGAACTTCACACAGGAGGGATCGGGATCATGAAGAAACTGACGGCCGGGATGATCATCTTCGGGGTCCTGTTGATTCTGGGAGGGCTCTCCAAACAGTTTTCCGTCTTCGGATTGATCGGCTCCTTCCTCAGTCCCCGGATCACCGAGCAGGATTTGGCCCGGCATCCGTCAGCGGAAGCGGCGTCGGATGAAAGCCGGGCGGCGGTCGTCGAATATCACCGCCGGCAGACGGAATTCAGCGCCTCTCTCCTGACCCGATTCTACTTGCTGGCGAACATTCTGCTCGGTTGGGCCGCTCTGGCGGGGGGGATCGGTCTCTTCATGACCGCTCCATGGGCCCGGGAGATGATCCTCTCGTATGCGTATGTCTCTTTGCCGATCCAACTGTTTCAACAGGTGCGGGGGGCCGTCTTTACCGTTTCGATGATGCAGGCGGCGGCGGGCGCCATGCCCAATCAGCCTGCAATGGCTGGCTCGATCTTTGGGGGGATTGGATGGGCGATGGGTCTGTTGGGAATATTGACGGTCTGTCTCTGGTACGGGCTGCTGATCTGGTACTTTCGGCGGCCGGTGATTCAGGCCCGTTTGGCCGGCGGCCCCGGCGGTGGTACACTGGGGGTCTAACCGGAGATCAGCGAGCCGAATGGGGGCGGAAGCCCCGCACAAACCTAAAGGGAAGTGCATGACACTCAAGCGATTCATCCATTGGATTGAAAAGCGGCATCCCGCCCCGGTCGTCCATGCTCATTGCGACGGGCCGTGCGGCGTCTACGACCCGGCCCAGGCGCGGGTTTCCGCTGAAGCGGTGGTGGCGATGACCAAGAAAATTCTGGCCCTGAAACCCGAGGGGTCGGGCCCGTCGGCGGAGTTGGCTTACCGCAACACCCTGGTCCGCTACATCCAGATCAAGGAACAGCAGGCGCACGAGACGAAGACCCATCTCTTGGTCCTCTGGACCGATTACTTCAAGCCGAACCATCTGGAGAAGAACCCCAAACTGCATGAGGTTTTCTGGAAGGCGGCCAAGCTCTGCTCCGCCTGCAAGGTGGAGGTGAGCCCCGAGAAGGCTGAGGCGCTGCTGAAGGCGGTGCAGGAGATCCACGGGATCTTCTGGGCGTCCAAGGATCGGAAGGTCGAATGGGTCACGGCAGCTTAAATCCGGTCGGCTTTCGGGAATTGGCGGCTTGGGGGCTCGGCCGCCGCAGCCGCCGCCGGGTCGAGGGGGATTCGATGCGGCCTTGGCTGGCTCCCGGAGACCAGCTGCTGGTGCGGTCCCTTTCGGGCCGGCCGGCCGCCGGCGCCTGCGTGGTGCTGCGGCATCCGGAGCGGCCTGAGACGCGCATCGTCAAGCGGGTTTCCCGGGTTCTTCCGGACGGCCGGCTGGAGGTGCTGGGATTCAACGAGGCGTCGAGCACCGACAGTCGGCAGTTCGGTCCGGTGCCGGTTCGGCAGGTGGAAGGAGAAGTCACGGGGGTCTTTCGATGAGCGGTTTGAATCCTGAATTGCTGGAGATCCTGGTTTGCCCCGACACCCGGCGCTCGTTGAAGCTGGCGGACGCTTCCCTGGTGGAGCGGGTCAACCAGTTCATCCGGTCGGGAAAGGTGACCAACCGGGGGGGGCAGAAGGTGACCGAGCCGGTGGACGGTGGTTTGACGCCGGAGGGGTCGGGGCCGCAACTCTTTTATCCGATCCGGGAGGAGATCCCGGTCCTCCTCGTAGAAGAAGGAATTTCACTGGAATCGTTGAAGGACTGAGGGGCCGGTCGGCCGGGAAGAGAGGGAAGGATCAGGGGGGCGCAGGCCCCCTTTTTTCGTAGGGGGAGCTGCCGATTCCCCGGGGTAAATCAAGAGGAAGAAGGAGAGGCGGAAGGATGCCGGCGAAAATTCTGGTGGTTGAGGACGAGAAGAACATCGTGAAGGTGGTGACCTATGCCCTTCAGCGCGAGGGGTACCGGGTGGAGGTGGCCGTGACGGGTGCTGAGGCGCTGACGAAGGTCCGCCAGGGGATGCCGGACCTGGTCCTGCTGGATCTGATGCTTCCCGAGATTGACGGGTTGGAGGTCTGCCGTCAGGTCCGGGGGGATGCCCGGACCTCGGGGATCCCGATCATCATGCTGACCGCCAAATCGGAGGAGGCCGATCGGGTGATCGGTCTGGAAATGGGGGCGGACGATTACCTGACCAAGCCGTTCAGCGCCCGGGAGCTGACCGCCCGGGTCAAGGCGGTCCTGCGGCGGGCGGCCGGCGCCGGCGGGGCCGCGGAGGTCTGGCGCTGCGGCGCCCTGACCGCCGATTGGGGCCGGCGGCTCGTCAAGCTCAAGGAAAAACCGGTCAAATTGACTCCCAAAGAGTTCGAACTGCTCCGGACCCTCGCCCAGTCGGGCGGACGGGTTCTCTCCCGGGAGGCCCTTCTGGAGCGGGTTTGGGGGTACGACCGCTCCCTGGAGATTCAGACCCGCACGGTGGATCTTCATGTCAGCCAATTGCGGCAGAAGCTGGGATCGGAAGGGAAGCGGCTCGTGACGGCCACCGGCGTTGGTTACCGGTTCGTTCTGCCGGAAGAGGACTGATCGTTGCCGGCGCCCGGACCGCTCCTTGGGTTGGCAGCCGCGCTCGGGTTGGCGGTCGGGGGATGGTTCTTCCGGTCCAATGTCCGGCTGCATGGATTCCTCCGCAAGCTGTTGGAGACGATCCGCTCCTTTTCTCAGGGGGACTTGACCGCCCGAATCGCCGTCCCCCGCGGCAGGGAATTCGACGCTTTTGCCCAATCCTTCAACCGGCTCGCCGACCGGCTGGCCGGGACCATTCAAACCCTTCAGGCCGGCCGGAACCAGATCGAAGCGATCCTCGAGAGTATGGGGGAAGGGGTCCTGGTGTTCGAGCCGGAGGGTCGGCTCCTTCTGTTGAATGGGGCGGCCCGCCGGATCCTGGCGATTCCCCGCCCGGTGGTCCCGGGCGCCTCGGTTGGCGAGGTCTTGCGGGATCCCGACCTGCAGGCGACGATCCGCCGGACGCTGCAGGGAGGGGCGGGCCAGGAGCTGGAGTTGGAGTTGTACGGCGCCGCTCCCCGGGTTCTCCGGGTCCGGGCGCTCCCCTGCGAAGTCTCGGGCATCGGCCGGTGCGCGCTGCTGGTCTTCCATGACATCACCGATCTGAAAAATCTGGAGCAGGTCCGGCGGGACTTCGTCGCCAATGTCTCCCATGAGTTCAAGACGCCGTTGACCGCCATTCGGGGGGCGGTGGAGGCGCTGCTGGACGGCGCGATGCGGGATCCGAAGGCGGCGGCCGATTTCATCAAGGGGATCGATGAAGAAAGTCAGCGGCTCAGCCGCCTCGTCGAGGACCTGCTGGCGCTGGCCCGGCTGGAATCGAAGCCGGAAGGGCTGGAGCGGGAGCCGATCGATCTGGAGCCGTTCCTGCGGGAACAGCTGAATCGCTTCGAGCGCTCCGCCGCCGAGCACGGCGTGACCCTTCGCCTGGAGTCGGTCGGGGAGCCGTTGATCCTGCTGGCCGATCGCCGGGGATTGACCCAGGCGGTCGGCAACCTCCTGGACAACGGAATCAAGTACAACCGGACCGGAGGGCAGGTGATCGTCCGGGCCTTCTCCGCCGGCACCGGGATCCGGATCGAGGTTTCCGACACCGGTATCGGGATGCCGGCCGCCGACCTGCCCCGAATCTTTGAACGATTCTACCGGGTCGACAAGGCCCGCTCCCGGCGCAGCGGCGACACCGGGCTGGGGCTCTCGATCGTCAAGCACATGGTGGAGTCCCACGGCGGTTCAGTCCAGGTTGAAAGCCGGCTCGACGCCGGCTCCCGCTTCACGCTCGTTTTCCCCTGACAGAATCATTACGTCCGCCACATCATTTCCTGATTCCCCTCCCGTACCCTGTCCACGATGAAAAGGGAAAAGACAGGCGCCCGGTGCGGCGCCGACAACGAGGAAGGGGGAAACCACCCCATGCATGAAGCGGAAAAGCTGGTTCAGGAAATCGGCGGGGAAATTCGGAGTCTTCAGCTTCTGCTCAACTATCTGGAAGGGCAGGAGTGCTGGACCGAGGAGGATCTCGGCTATTGCCGCAACACTCTGAGGAGGGTCGCGCGGCGGTTGGTTGGGGTCAGCCGCGGCCGGCTGGCGTCTCTGGATCCCGGCCTGTTCCGGCTCATTCAGTGAAGCGATAAGCTAAAAGGAGGAATTCGGATGGTTCGCAAGTTGCAAATGCTTTTGTTGGCGCTGGCCTTGGTGGGCCCGGTGGGTCCCGCCTTCGCGGCGTCGGAAGTTGATTCCCTGCTGAACAAGCTGGTGGAGAAGGGTGTGCTCTCGGTAACCGAGGCGCAGGAAGTCCGCAACGACATGGCGGCCGAGGCGAAGGGTCTGGCCAAGGCGCGGGAAGCGGAGATCAAGGCCTACGCCCAGAAGAAGCTGATCCCGAGCTGGGTGATGAACACCAAGTGGTTCGGGGACTTTCGGCTCCGTTTTGAGTCTCAGCTGAAGAACTACGCGAAGGACCGCAATCGGGAGCGGTTCCGGCTGCGCTTCGGTTTCAAAACCAAACCGACCGACAATGTGGAGGTGGGGGTTCGGGTGGCGAGCGGGGCCCAAGAGGTTACCTCGACCAACCAGAGCTTCACCGACACCTTCAGCAACAAGCCGCTGGATATCGACAAGGCCTATCTCAAGTATTCGCCGTTTGACTGGATGTCGATGACCGGCGGGAAGATGGGCATTCCGTTTGAGAACACCGATCTGGTCTGGGACGGTGATGTGACCCCCGAGGGGGCCGCGTTGAATCTGACCACCCCGGAGGGCGCGGAGTGGCCGATCAAGCCGTTCGTCAACCTGGGCGCTTTCCGGGTGGATGAGCTGTCCGGGGATGCCGGGGATCCGGGCCTGTTCGGGATCCAGGGCGGCGCCGAGATGAAGGTTCCGGGGCTGGGCTGGAGCTGGATGCCGGCGGTTGCCTACTACGACTGGACCGGTATTCGCGGCCAGAACACGGCCGGCATCACGAACGCGCCGTCCGGCAACACCCGAAAGGCGGCGGGCAGCTTCCGGGACGACTTTGATGTCGTGGATGTGATGTCTCAGATCAAGATTCCGGAGATCCCGGTGATCGGCAAGCCGGCCAAGCTGTTCGCCGACTACGCCTACAACATCGCCGCGGCGGACGATGACGGCGCCTACCAGTTCGGCGTCTCCGTCGGGAAGGTCAAGAAGTTCGGGGATTGGGAGGCCTCCTACGCCTACAAGCGGCTGGAGTCCGACGCGGTCTTCGGCGCGGTGACCGACTCCGACTTCGGCGGCGGCGGAACCGGGCACAAGGGCCACAAGTTCGGCGCCAAACTGGGGTTGGCGAAGAACTGGTACGCCCAGGTGACCTATTTCCGGGTCGAGGATCTCGAGCCCACCTCCGGTCTGGAGCGGCGGAACAACACCCTCCAGCTGGACACCGTTGTTAAGTGGTAAGGAGCGGACGGCTTACAGAAGCCTTACAGGTTCTTGACATCTTTCAGATGCTCAGGGGTTACCTTGAAACGGAGGAGAAAAGATGTTGAAGTTGAATGAGATGAAGCGGTTGGGGTTTCTCGCGCTGACAGCGGTCATGCTGTTCGCGCCCGAGGCGTCGGCCAGGATCATGCTGGTCAACGGGGCGGGAGCAACCTTTCCCTACCCGATCTACTCCAAGTGGTTCTCGGAGTACGCCAAGCGGGACGGGTCGATTAATTTCAACTACCAGTCCATCGGCTCCGGCGGCGGCATCAAGCAGCTCCAGGCCGGCACCGTGGACTTCGGCGCTTCCGACGCCCCGATGAAGGAATCGGAAATGGCCGATGCGAAGGGGAAGGTGTTCCATTTCCCGAGCGTGATGGGCGGGGTCGTGGTCACCTACAACCTTCCCGGTGCGCCCAAGCTGAATTTCAGCCAGGCCAACCTGTCCGCGATTTTCATGGGGAAGATCAAGCGGTGGAACAACCCGATGCTGGCGAAGGATAACCCCGGCGTGAATCTGCCGGACCAGCCGATCGCGGTGGTGCATCGCTCGGACGGGTCGGGGACGACCTATGTCTTCACCGATTTCCTCTCCAATATCAGCAAGGAGTGGAAATCCAAGGTCGGCACCGGCAAATCGGTCAACTGGCCGGTCGGTCTGGGCGGGAAGGGAAACGAGGGCGTCACCGGTCTGGTCAAGCAGACCCCGTACTCCATCGGTTATGTGGAGTTGGGCTACGCTACGGAGAACAAGCTTCCGTACGGCCGGGTTGAGAGCAAAGAAGGGCAGTTCGTGGACTGCACCGCGCAGACCGTTTCCCGGGCCGCGGCGGGGGCCGTCGCGAGCATGCCGGAGGATTTCCGGGTTTCGATCGTGAATTCTCCCGGAGCGGATGCTTACCCGATCGCCACCTTCACCTGGCTCCTGGTGTACGAGAAGCAGGAGAGCCGGGAGGTGGGGCAGGCGATCATTGACTTCCTTCACTGGGCGCTGACCGACGGCCAGGCCTACGCGGAGAGGTTGGGGTACGCGCCCCTGCCGGCGGAGGTTGTTCAGATGGAAAAGAGGGCGATTGCCAAGATCCAGCTCCCTTAACTGGCAGGATCGCCTTTTTCGGTGGGCCTGCCTCGGATTCGCCCTCCTGATCCTGGGGTTGGTCGCCGCGTTGGCCGTAGAGCTGGCCTGGAGTTCCAGGCTGGCTCTGCGCGCTTTTGGGTTCTCTTTTCTCTGGACGCAGGTCTGGGATCCCGTCCGGGAGGTTTTTGGGGCTCTGCCGTTCATTTACGGGACCCTCGTGACCTCCGCGATCGCTTTGTTGATTGCCGTCCCCTTCGGACTGGGGACGGCGATCTTTCTGGCGGAGCTGGCGCCGCCCCGAATCTCTGAGATCATCGGCTTTCTCGTGGAACTGCTGGCGGCGATCCCCAGCGTGATTTACGGACTGGTCGGCCTGTTCGTGGTGGTCCCGTGGGTCCGGTCGGTCGCCTCCCCCTCCGTGGACGCGGTGTTGGGGTGGCTTCCGGTTTTCCAAGGATCCCCCTATGGGGTGGGGATTTTCACGGCCGGGTTGATCCTGGCGGTCATGATCGTTCCCTTTGTGACCACCGTCTCCCGGGAGGTGTTGCTGACGGTCCCCCGCTCCCAGCGGGAGGCGGCGCTCGCGTTGGGAGCCACGCACTGGGAGACGATCTGGACGACGATTCTCCCCTATGCCCGGTCGGGAATCATCGGCTCCATCTTCTTGGCGCTGGCCCGCGCCCTGGGGGAGACGATGGCGGTCACGATGGTGGTGGGGAACCGGCCGGAGATCCACCCCTCGATCTTTGATCCGGGCTACACGATGGCGGCGGTCCTGGCCAATGAGTTCGCCGAGGCCACCTCCAACCTCTATTTGGGGGCCCTGATTGAGATCGGTCTGGTGCTGTTCGGGATCACGATCGTGGTCAATGGCGTGGCGCGGCTTTTGCTGTACCGTCTGCACGATACCTCGGCGGTGCATGTTTGATGGTTCGCGACCCTTTGATGGCGAGACGGAATTGGGCCAACCGACTGGCGCTGGCCTCGACCGGTCTGTGCGCCCTGGTGACGGTCTCCGTCCTTTTCTTTCTGCTCGGCTACATCGCGGTCAACGGGATCGGGGCGCTCAACTGGGCTTTTTTCACCCAGTTGCCCAAGCCGGTCGGGGAGCCGGGCGGGGGGATGGCCAACGCGATCGTCGGGACGGGGAAGCTGCTGTTCCTGGCCAGCCTGATCGGGGTTCCGATCGGCTTCTTCGGCGGGGTTTACCTGGCGGAGTTCGGCCGCAACGGCAAGATCGCCTTCTGGGTCCGCTACGCGACCGATGTTTTGAATGGGGTCCCCTCGATCGTGATTGGGATCTTCGCCTATGTGCTGGTGGTCCTTCCGATGAAGAGTTTTTCGACCTTGGCGGGCGGCTTCGCGCTTGGGATCATGATGATCCCCATCGCGGTCCGAACCACCGAGGAATTTTTAAAACTGATCCCCGCTTCCATTCGGGAGGCGGCGGACGCTTTGGGGGTGCAGCGATGGAAAACGATTCTGTTCGTGGTGATTCCGGCCGCTTTTCGGGGCCTTCTGACCGGCATTCTGCTGGATCTGGCCCGGGTGGCCGGCGAAACGGCTCCGCTCCTGTTCACGGCGCTCAACAACCGGGTTTGGAGCCACGGCTGGATGGAGCCGACCGCCTCCCTGCCGGTGATGATCTACACCTACGCGATCGCGCCGTACGAGGATTGGCACCGTCAGGCCTGGGCGGCCGCCTTGGTGCTGATGCTGCTCGTGCTGGTGGTCAACGGGGGGGCCAGGATGGTGCTGCCGAGACGGAGCGTGGTGGTATGAGCTCCATCGTCCCGTCGGTCAAGCCGCCCCGCTTGGCGGTCAGGGAGGCGCCGCCGGCCGACGCGTCGAGCGTGGCGATGGCGGTGGACCGCCTGAACGCCTGGTTCGCGGAGAACCATGTCCTGAGGGACATCTCGATCACTTTCCCGAAGCAGCAGGTGACCGCTCTGATCGGCCCTTCCGGCTGCGGGAAATCCACCCTGATCCGGTGCCTCAACCGGATGCACGAGGTGGTGGCCGGCGCCCGGGTCAAGGGGGAGATCTGGGTGGACGGGATGAACATCTACGGGGAAGGGGTGGACCCGGTCCAGGTGCGCCGGAAGATCGGGATGGTCTTCCAGAAGCCGAATCCCTTTCCGACCATGTCGATTTACGACAATGTCGCCGCGGGACTGAAGCTCAACGGGGTTCGAAACGTCTCGGTACTGGATGAGGCGGTCGAGCGGGGGCTGCGGCAGGCTGCCCTCTGGGAGGAGGTCAAGGACAAGCTCAAGGAACCGGGCACCGGCCTCTCCGGCGGGCAGCAGCAGCGGCTCTGCATCGCCCGGGCGTTGGCGGTCAAGCCGGAGATCCTGCTCTTGGACGAGCCCTGCTCGGCGCTGGACCCGATCGCGACCGCCAAGATCGAGGAGCTGCTGCATGAGCTCAAGACGCAGTACACCGTCGGGATCGTGACCCACAACATGCAGCAGGCGGCCCGGGTCTCTTCTTTCACCGGGTTCCTGCTGCTCGGGGAGCTGATCGAGTTTGGGACGACCGATCGGCTCTTCACGAACCCATCGGACCCGAGGACCGAAGCGTATATCACCGGCCGTTTCGGCTGATCCGGAGAAGAAGGGGGTATGGTATAACATGAGCGATGCGGCCAGATACCGGTATCCGTTCATGATCCACCGCCACTTCGACGAGGAGCTGGCGGTCCTCAAGGAGAAGCTTCTCTCGATGGGGGGGCTTGCCGAGCAGGCGATCGGTAAGGCCACGGAGGCCTTTCTCAAACGGGACGGGGCGCTGGCCCAGTCGGTGATCGAGGAGGACGCGGCGATCAACCGGACGGAGGTGGACCTGGAGGAGTCTTGTCTCAGCCTCTTCGCCCGGTTCCAGCCGGAGGCCAAGGACCTCCGTTTCATGGCGATGGCCTTCAAGATCATCGACGAGCTGGAGCGGGTCGCCGACCAGGCGGTCAACATCGCCGAGCGGACGCTTGATCTGGCCCGCTCGCCGGTCTTCAATCCCCCCTCCGACATCGCGACGATGTCCACCCTCGCGATGGCGATGCTCAAGGACAGTCTGGACGCCTTCGTCAATGGCAACGCCGATCTGGCGTCGGAGGTTTGTCAGCGGGATGAGGAGGTGGATCAGCTCAATCGGGTCGTGCACGACACCCTGCTGGAGCGGGCGGGGAAGGAGTCGGCCGGGGCCAAGCAGGCGGTGGACCAGTTGCTGGTCGCCCGGCACCTGGAGCGGGTGGCCGACCACGCGACGAACATCGCCGAGGATGTCTATTTCATCGTCCGGGGACGGACGATCAAGCACCGCCTCGGTGCGGAAGCCTGAAGCGCTCCTCAGCCGCCGTTCGGTTTTTCCCTGACCAGGATCCGGGCGGGAATCCCCACCGCGGTCGCCCCGGCCGGGACCGAACGGTTCACCACCGCGTTGGCGCCGATCTTGGCGTTCTCCCCGATCGTGATCTTTCCGAAGGTTTTGGATCCCGGCCCGAAGTAGACCCTGTTGCCGACCGTCGGCACCCCGTACCGCTCCCCCCGGCCGCCGATTCCCACGGTCACCCCCTGGGAGAGGGAAACCCCCTCCCCCATGACGACCGCGTCGTTGACGAAGATCCCGCTGAAATGCCCGATGTAGAGCCCCTTGCCAATCGTGCAGCGGGTGGGCAGCGAGATCCCGGTGAAGCTCTCCACAAAGATGTGCCCGAAGAAGGTTGGCAGTCCCAGCAGGAAGCGGAGGATCAGCGGTCGGGCCCGGAGCCATTTGCGCCAGCGGTAGTCCACCAGGGCCCATTGTCCCTGGCATTTGAGGAAAAAGAGGAAATGCTCCCACGGTCCGTAATGGTCCGGCAGGAGGTCGTAATACCGTTTGAAATCGGCCTTCAGGTTCCCGAACACGGTCTCAGTCTACACCCAAATGGGCTATAATCCGAGGCGATGAGCCGGATTCCTTCGAAGTGGCCGGAATTGGTTACCCTTTTTCGGAGCAGGAACTTCCTGCTGCTCTGGTTGGGGCAGCTCTTCTCACAGGGGGGGGACCGGTTCGCCCAGCTGTTCCTGATCGCGCTGGCCGCCTCCCGGGCGGCCGGCTCCACCTGGGGGCTGGCAAAGGTGCTGGCGGCGACCGCCCTGCCAGCCCTGCTGCTCAACCCGATCGCCGGGGTCTATGTGGACCGGTGGGACCGGAAGCGGACGATGATCACCTGCGACCTGATCCGGGTGGGGGTGATCTTGACCTTTCCGGCCCTGGCGGCCCTTTCGAATCCCCTCCCGCTGTATGGGGCGGTTTTCCTTCTCTTCGCGGTCAGCGCCTTCTTCATTCCGGCCCGGCTGGCGATTATCCCCGATCTGGTGCCGGCCGACCGCCTCAACAAGGCCAACGCCCTCTTCGCGGTCTCCGGGATGGTTGGTTCGGCGGTCATCATTCTGATCGGCTCCCTGATTCTGGAGTGGCTGGGCCTCTTCAAGTCGGCGATCGTCAATGCTCTTTTCTTTGTCGGCTCCGCCGCCAGTCTCTGGCCGGTGCAGGGCGGGCGGGGGCACCGGACTCCGTCGGCCGCCGGGACGCCGGAGAGTCCCCGCAGGATCTTCCATGAGGTATGGGAGGGGATCGTCGCGCTGTGGCGGCATCCGCCGACCCATCGGGCGATGGCCCTGCTGGGACTTCTGATGGCCGGTGGCGGGGCCACGATCGTCGTTGGAGCGGTGATGATCCAGCAGACCTGGGGAAGCGTCACCAAGGACATTGGGTTCCTCTCCCTTTGGTACGGAATCGGGATCTTTGCCGGGACGATGGCCTACGGCCGCTGGGAGTCGGATCTGCCCCGGCGGGCGGCCCTTGCCCTGGCGTTTCTCGGGGCTGGTTTGTCGCTGGCCGGGTGGGTCGGGGCGGTCCGGATCCTGGCTTCGCCGGCGGCCGCCTCGATTGCCACAGCCGCCCTGGGCTTCTGGTCGGCCCCGGTCGGGGTGATCGTCAACACGATGGTCCACGAGGGGCATCCGGAGCGGCTGCACGGCCGGGTCTTCAGCAGTTTCGGGGTGGTCGTCAATGTGGCTCTGGTCGTCTCGATGCTCGGAGCTGGATGGCTCACCGAAGCCGGCGGCCGGGGCCGGCTGCTGGTCGGGGTCGCCGGGTTGTTCCTGCTGGCGGCGGTCGCGATCGGGATCGGGGCCCGTTCGCCGGAACCTCCCTCCGGGGAGCCGGGGTGATCCCCGGCCGGGCCGGGGTGGTCCCACCACTTGGATTACCCGCCGCAGGCGGGTCGCCCGAGGGGCGGGCCCTCCGGGCCCGAACCAAGTGGTGGAATGGTATACTGGACGGACAGATAAGGAGATTTGCCCGATGGGGGAAGCACTGGTGACGGTCACACAGAGCAACTTTGAATCGGAAGTCCTCAAGTCCTCCGCCACGGTCCTCGTGGATTTTTGGGCTGAGTGGTGCGCCCCCTGCCGGGCGCTGGCGCCGGTCCTGGACGGTCTGGCGCAGGAACAGGGCGGCCGGGTGAAGATCGGCAAGGTCAATGTCGACGAGCACCCCGAACTGGCCGCCAAGTTCGGCATCCTGAACATCCCGACCCTGATCTTCTTCAAGGGGGGGCAGGAGGTCGACCGGGCGGTCGGCGTCCAGTCCAAGGCCCAGCTTCAGGAAAAGATCGACAAGCTGGCCGGGTAATCCATCCCATGTCTTCCGGTCCCCGGGGCGGTCGGCGGGGGCGTCTGCAACCGCGGATCGCCGTCTTCTGTTCGGGGCAGGGCACCAACCTGCAGGCGATCCTGACCGCCATCCGCCGAGGGCGGCTCCAGGCCCGGGTGGCCGCGGTGGTCAGCGACAACCCGGGCGCGCCGGCTTTGGTGCGGGCGGCCCGGGCCGGGATCCCGGCGATCGTCGTGGACCGGAGGCGGTTTGCCTCCCGGGAGCGGTTCGACCGGGCCCTCCTGGCGGCGCTCAAACCGCTGCGGGTTCGGCTCGTCGTGCTGGCCGGCTTCATGCGGATTCTCTCCCCCCGGTTCATCCGAAGCTTTCCGAACCGGATTCTGAATGTCCACCCGGCCCTGCTGCCCGCTTTTCGGGGTGCGCACGCGGTCCGGGAGGCGTTGGCGGCGGGGGTCCGGATCACCGGCGTCACGGTCCACTTCGTGGATGAGCAGGTGGACCACGGCCCGGTGATCGCCCAGGCCGCGGTGCCGGTTCGCCCCGATGACACGGAAGCGACCTTGCTGGCCCGGGTCCACCGGGTCGAACACCGGCTTTATCCCCGCGCGATCGATCAGGTGCTGCGGGGAAAGATTCGAACGACACGAAAAGGGAGATCGTAAATGGCTTCATCGAAGACGGCGATTCAAAAGATCACGGCCCGGGAGATTCTGGATTCCCGGGGATTCCCGACGGTGGAAGCGGAGGTGTTCCTGAGGGGGGGCAGCGTCGGCCGGGCGGCGGTCCCCAGCGGCGCCTCCACCGGCCGGTTCGAGGCGCTGGAACTTCGGGACGGCGATCCAAAGCGTTTCCACGGCAAAGGGGTGCTCAAGGCGGTCCGGGCGGTGGAGAAGCGGATCGGGCCGGCCCTCCGGGGGCGGGAAGCGGCCGATCAGGCCAAGATCGACCAGCGGATGCTGGAGCTGGACGGCACCGAGAACAAATCCCGTCTCGGCGCCAATGGGATCCTCGCGGTCTCCCTGGCGGCGGCCCAGGCGGTCGCGGCGGCCCGCCGGAAACCGCTGTTTGAATCTCTCGGCGGT
>PCVW01000003.1:16776-56273 GCA_002787095.1 Candidatus Omnitrophica bacterium CG11_big_fil_rev_8_21_14_0_20_64_10
TGCCGGTCGGGGCCCGCTCCTTCCGGGAGGCCCTCCGGATGGGGGCGGAGGTGTTCCAGTCCCTCAAGGGGATCCTCAAGAAGAAAAAGCTGTCGATCTCCGTCGGGGATGAGGGGGGCTTTGCCCCCCGGGTCGGCTCCAATGAGGGGGCGATCCGGCTGATCCTGGAGGCGATCGTCCGGGCCGGCTACAAGCCGGGCCGGCACATTCTCCTGGCGCTGGATGCCGCCGCCAGCACCTTCGGAACTCCGCAGGGGTCCTACACCCTCAAGGCGGAGCGGCTTTCCCGGATCTCCTCGGCCCGGATGACCGCCCTGTACGAGAAATGGGTCCGGAAATACCCGATCGTCTCGATCGAGGACGGACTGGAGGAGGAGGATTGGTCCGGCTGGGAGGGGTTGACCGCCCGGCTCGGGGGCCGAATCCAACTGGTCGGGGACGACCTGTTCGTCACCAATCCGGCCCGGCTGGCCCGCGGCATCCGCCGGGGGGCCGCCAACGCGGTCCTGATCAAGGTCAACCAGATCGGGACCCTGACCGAGACGCTGACCTGCATCCGGATGGCAAAGGAGGCCGGCTACGGCACCGTGATCTCCCACCGTTCGGGAGAGACCGAGGACACGACGATCGCCCATCTGGCGGTCGGGACCGGGGCCGGGCAGATCAAGACCGGATCGGTTTCCCGGTCGGAGCGGGTGGCGAAGTACAACGAGCTGCTTCGGATCGAAGAGCAACTGGGCCGGAAGGCCCGCTACGCCGGCGCCGAATGGATCAACGGAAAGCGCTCCTGATCGGGGGAGGGGTGCTGTTGGCCGCCGCGGTCGTCTACGGCCCCGGACTGCTCCGCTGGGCGGAGCTGAAGGCCAACGAGGCCCGCCTGAGCGCCGAGGTGCGGGATCTGAAGGAGGAGAACCGAATGCTGACGCAGGAGATCGATCGGCTCCGGAAGGACCCCGCCTACGCCGAATCGGTGGCCCGGGAGCAGCTGGGCTTCACCCGGCCGGGGGAGAAGATCATCCGGCTCAACCCCGACGGCTCCGCCGAGAACTGATCCCCGGCTTGTCTGGAGCACTTTTTAGCTGTATAATGTCACCACAATTGCGGGGTGGAGCAGTCCGGTAGCTCGCCAGGCTTGGAAATGGATACCAAGCTCAAAGCAGATATCGCAGAATCAGCTGTTGTCACGGAGCTTCTAAAGCGCGGATTCCGGGTACTCAGGCCGGTCGGTGATCGGCTTCCGTATGATCTGGCTCTGGATCTCCAAAGTAGGCTCTGCCGCATTCAGGTGAAGTCGGCTTGGTTCGATCGGTCGAGCGGCTCGTATGCCGTGGACGCCCGCCGGACCAAAACCAATCGCCGGGCGATGCGCAGAGCGAAGTATGACGATGGTGATTTTGATTTTGCGGTGATTTATCTCGATGACCGCCGGGTTTTTTATGCGATGCCGGCCGCCGTATTTAACGCTTACGGAAGCACGGTCGGCATTGTCGAGGACGAGAAGCGGCAGCGCAAGCCTCGTTCGGCGGAATATCGGGAGCGCTGGGACTTGGTATCCCACTGGGCCGCTCAGTCGGTAACGGCTGAGGCAATACCCGTCAAATTCGGGGAAGCCTTTCCCGGTTCTCAGAAGGAGCCGGTTGGCAATCCCGAGCCAAACCTTGTGCCGGTGGTTGGTGCAGGGGAGGTGTAGAGACTAGACGGCGGGCATCCATGGAAGCATGTGGATGAAGGGATAGTCCAGACCACAAATTCGTTCGTTGGATGATGTCGGCGGGCGGAGCAGCGAAAGCTGTGGTGGTATGCATAACCTGGAGGTCCCTGGTTCAAATCCAGGCCCCGCTAGCTTTGATGATTCGTTTTCAGGCCGGGGCGGCTTCACCAGCCGTCCCGGCCTTTTTTTGGGCGGCGGAGATCCGGGCCGCCAGCCCGACCCCCGCGCCGTTTTGACCGCCTGCCGTTGCCTGGGATCCTTTGGAAGCTCCGTTTTTTGGAGCGGCTGACAAATTTCTTACAACCCGTTCAAAGTTTCAAGAAACGGTTTTGGTGCTTTTGATGTGGAAAAGAAAAGTGTCGGTAATTCGTTCTGTGAGCGGAGGATCATGAAGAGCAGGCATTTTCAAAAATGGCTTCGTTGCGCCATTGCTGAGATGCTGGCGCTGGCCCTTCTTTTTCCCTCTCCCGCTTTTTCTCTCCGCGCGCAAACCATTGATCAGAGCGCCGGCTTGGAGGATCTGCAGCAAGCGCTTCAAAATCCACTCCCGGCCCGGTGGGGAAGCGGTCCGCTGGCCGGACTGGAAAGCTCGGATTCACCTCCTGGCGACGATGATTCCCGGCGTCGGACTCAGACGGGCCATCCGGACCCCGGCTCCGCGAGGGGCTCGAGCGATTTCAGCGGCGTTGTGAGGGAACGGGCGGGCGAGAGGGGTCTCACCGCCCAAGCCAGCCGCCGCGGTCTTCGATTGGGTCGGGAGACGGGACTGCAGACGACCGCCCCCCGCCCGCCCGTTTCGATCCCGACGGCCGTTTTCAACGATGCCGCTTCCGGCTGGGCCGATCGGGCCGCCGCTTGGCTGGCCGAGACGCTGGAAAAGGCGGGATTTCTTTCCCCCAAGATGCGGCAGAGGTTCCATGATTTCCGACGCGTGCTTGGTCTTGAAATCCTTGAGTCCCGCTATGAGTACACGGGAGACGGTTTCGGCGATCAGGATCTTCTCGCGGCCGATTTTGGGGCGGCCGACCATGCGGTTCTCCCGCAGGGCCCGCAGCAGAGAGGCGTCGTTGGGAACCCGTCGGCCGCTCCGCTGCAGGAACGGTTTGAGCGGACGGCGCAATATCAGCAGCTTCCCACCCGGGATTACCTGTCGATCGCCACCGATTGGTACCATCCCGCGGGGGAGCCGGACCAGGTTTTTCGGTCCGAGAGTGTCTCCTACGGCTTTGCCGGGCGGGACATGAGCCATCTGCAGGTGGTCGGCCGGCGCTCCCTGTTGGCGGAATGGGACGGCGTTTTTGGGTCGGTTCGGCCGATCTCCGCAGAGGAGATCGGATATCTCAGACAGGATGAAGACCACCCCGATCGGATCACCGGCTTCACCGGGACCCGGATCGACCGGAACCAAACCTTCGATCTGCGGGGAGAGTATGCGTACGACGATCAGGGGCGCTATGTCCGGCTGACCGTCCATGTCCGGACCCGGGGAGCGGCGGAATTCGATCCGGCCGACGACGAGATCTCTCTCTTCGACCATGCCCAGCCGCTTCAGGTCGTCGAACGGCGGTATCTGCCCCGGACGATTGACGGGGAGCGGGTTCCGGCCGCCCGATTGATCGGCGACGATCCGGCCCGTCCGGATCACCCGCCGACCGAAGAGATCACTTCCGAGATTCCGTCGGCGGAGGCCCGAGAACACCCGAACCGGCGGATTATGGTCGAAAGAGTCCGAAACCGTTTCGACTCCCATGGGAACCTGGTCGGCCAGGAGACCGAGTCGTTCGCGAACCGGCCGAAGCGGCGAAAGGAGGAGGGCAGGAAGGAAACCGCCCCGTCGCGGACGACATCTCCGCGGCTCCCGAGACTGGTTGATTACGATGGAAGGATGAAGCATCCGAAGTTCCGGCCGTTCAAATTTGAGGCTGGACTGAAGATTCAGACGACGGATTTCGTCCCTCTGGAAGTTTCCTTTCGGCCGGATGATCCGGATGAGCCGGACGGGACCGGGACCGTCTCCTTCGCGGGGAGGGAGTTCGCCCGCCTGGCCCCCCGAGCGGAGGGGGAGCCGATCGTTTTGGAGGTTGACGGCCGGGAGCTCCTCCGCTTCACCCCGCCGGAGTTGGGCCGGCCTTCCGACGCGGAACTGAACGAAATCTTTTCGCCGTTGAGGGAAGATTGGATCTCGGTCTTCGGACGGAGCCCCTGGTGGAAACTGCTCAACGAGCGGGCTTTCGGTAATTTCATCTACGACATCCTCATTTCGCAGAATCTGGAAGATTTGGTCTGGCGCGTCGCGATCCAGCGGGAGGGGTGGGCCTTCTGGGCGATCGGTTTCGGAGGGGATGTGGACATCCCGGAGCCGACCGGCCCCCAGATCGATCGGGAAGCCCTCCTGACCGTTGACCAGGTTGCCGATGTGGTGCCCCTGCGTCAACTGACCCGGCGGGGTTCCGCATACGATGAGCATGGGATTCATGTGGAAGAGGAGAGTCTCTTCAGATATGGTCCGGACGGGGCGGTCACCAGCCGGCGGAAACAGGTCTTGTTTTCTCGAGCCGGCGATCTGAGCGCCCCGTCGGAGCCGGCCTTCTACGAGAAGGTCGTGATTTCCCGCGACTCGAGGGATCTTTATGGACGGGTGATCGGCTTCAGGGGCTACCGCGTTCTGCCGGACGGAGAGACCCAAATCAGTTTGTCCGGTGAATTCTTCTACGATCAGGCAGGGCAGCCGATCGGCCGGGTTCTCCACCTCTCGACTCCCCATTCGCCCCAGGGGGACCCGTACCTGCATGACGAGGTGACATTGGTGCGGGAATTGCCGGATGGTTCGGCCCGCAGGGAGGTTTACCGAAGCCGGACGATCGACGGAGAGCATTGGAATCCCTACGCCTTGATCGCCACCGGTCAGCTCCCTGCGAGCGTGATCACCTCCGATTTCTTCCACGATCCGAGGGAGCCGGTTGTTCAGGTGCGGACCCAGGAAGTTGACTTCGAGTTCGACGAAGCGGGCAACCTTCTGGCCGATCGGAGCAGCCGGGTCGTGATCCGTAATGTCGTCGTCGATCCCGACCGAAATCGGCTCGGCCTCTGGCGGGCGGACGGTGATTTGGGGGAGATGCTGGCCGCCTCTCCGGTGGTGCAGGCTCGATCGGTCTCCGAAGAGACATTCGCTTCCTCGATCCCTTCTTCCTCCGCCGGCCGGCCGGCGCTCAGCCCCACCTCTCCGCTTTGGGCGACCGCTGTTGACGGTGCGTTTCATGTCGAGCCGGTCGCGGATGACCTGCATCCTCGCCACACCGATCAAAGACTTGGATTGCGCGCAGGATCTGCACCGGCCACCGCCCCTGTTTTGGCTTCGGCAGCCGATTCCGAAAACTCGCCGGCTGTTGCTCGGCAGCCCCAGCCGGCGGCGGAGTCGGTCGCCACTTCTTTGGACGCGGCCGAGACGGCCGCGGAGCGGGATCGGTTGGAGGCCGCGATTCAACGGGGGGTCGCCGCTTTGGCCAACCGGTTGGGCAGTCAGATCCGACAGGAAACCTTCGTCGCCCTCAGTCCTCACCTGTTGGATTCCTTTGGGTCGGTGGTGGTGGAGGCGGCCGATCGCTTGAAGCGGGAGCGGCCCGAGATCCCGCCGTTCCTCATCTTGATTGGGGCGGGAGCGGCCCGGTACGAAAACCACGCCTCGGTTCTGGTGACCGCTTCGAACCCGCAGGCGGTGGCGGCGGCCATGCGGGAGTTCGGTTTCTCCGGCCGGCTGGTGGTGTTGGCTTCCCGGAGTTCCCTTTATGACTCGGAAGTGACTGCTTTCCAGGTCGCCTTTGGAACCACCGTCCAAATGGATTTGGAGATTCACAGGATCGACACCATCACCGAGTTGTTCCAACGGGTTTTCCAGGGGCTCAGCCCGGCCTCGGACGCGACGGGTCTTCACGAGACGGTGGCGGAGTTGCAGGCCAACATCCAGCGGCTGTATCAGCTGGGTGTTTAAACGCTCGGCGCATGGCGGTTTTAAGATAAGATAATCGTCATGAAGCTGACCATCATGCGTCACGCGATTGCTGCTCCCCGCGGGATGCCGGGGCAGGGCCGGGATGCCGACCGCCCGTTGACCGAAGAGGGGATCGAGCAGGCTCGGGAGGTGGCCCGGGGGCTCGAGCGGCTCAAGCTGGATTTCGATCTGATCCTGACCAGTCCCTACCGGCGGGCGGCCCAGACCGCGGAGCTGGCGGCCCACGAACTGGACATTGAGTTGGAGGTCCGCCCCTGGGAGGCTCTGGAGCCGCAGGTTTCCCCGGCGGAAACCTCCAAAGGGCTTAAGAAGTTCGCCGGCAAGGAGCGGCTGCTGCTGGTGGGGCATGAGCCCCATCTGAGCGGATGGATCGCCGAGTTGACCGCCTCCCCGGGCGGGGTGGACTGCGTCATGAAGAAGGGGGGGGTCGCCTGCGTGACGATCGATCAGGTGCCGCCCCAGACGGGAAGCGGGTCCCTCCGCTGGCTGATGACGCCGAAACAGTTGGCCTTGATCGGCAAGTCCGGCGGGAAGAAGAAAGCAGCCCTCGCGGATGACCCTGGGGATCATTGACGTCGGGACCAACTCGATCCACCTGTTGATCGGGGTGGTCACCCTCCAGGGGGGGTTCCATGTGATCCTGAAGGAGCGGGACATGACCCGTCTGGGGGAGGGGGGACTGCGGCGGGGGATGTTGACCCGGGCGGCGATGGACCGGGCGATCCGGATCCTCAAGCGGTATGCTTCGACGCTGCGGCACTCCGGCGTGGATCATGTGGAAGCGGTCGCGACGAGCGCGGCGCGGGGGGCCAGGAATGGGCGGACCTTCGTCCGGCGGGTCCGGGAGCGGACGAAGATCCCGCTCAGGGTCATCACTGGGCGGGAGGAGGCCCGGCTGACCTACCTGGGGATCTACCAGGCCCATAATTTTCGGCACCCGGTCAGCATCGTCACCTTTGGGGGCGGTTCGGCCCAGGTGATCTGCGGCAGCGGCTTCAAGATGGGGTACGCGGCCAGCGTCCCGCTGGGGGGAGCGCGGCTGAAGCAGATGTTCTTTCAGAATGATCCGCCCCTGCCGGAGGAGGTGGTGGCGCTGCAGCGACATGTGCAGAGGGTTTGGCGCCCGGTCGTCAAGGAGGCTCGGCGGCACCGTTGGGCGCAGGCCTTCGGGGCCTCCGCGACGGTTGGGCAGGTGATGCTGGCGGCCCGTGTGCGGGCAGGCAAGCGGTTGCCGAACGCCCCGGAGGAGCTGTCGATCACGCAGCCGCAATTGAAGAAGCTGATCGACTGGCTCTGTCATGCCGACGCCCGGGCCCGGATCCAGGAAGCGGAGCTGGATCCCCGGCGGGAGGATTTGGTGCTGGGGGTCGCGATCGCGCTTCAGGCCTGGATGACCGGCTGCGGGATCCGGACGCTGCGGTTCACTCCCGGCTCGATCCGGGAGGGGTTGGTCGTCGATTTTCTGATCCGTCATTATGAGAGGAGGATCCGGAAGGTGGAGAACCCGCTGATGCAGCTTTTGGCGATGCAGGAACTGGACGGGATGCGCCTCTCGGTGCGGCGCGGGAGACCGGTCCGGGTGGTCCGGCGTCTCCGATGAGCGACATGTCGGCCGCCAAGCACCCCTACCCGGGCCGGTTGGTCATCGTTGAGGGGATCGACGGCTCCGGCAAGAGCACACAGTTGCAGCTGCTGCACAAATGGCTCATCTCGGAGGGGTACACGGTCTTCTTCACCGAGTGGAACTCCTCGAAGCTGGTGCGGGAGACGACCAAGCAGGGGAAGAAGAACAAAACGCTGACTCCGCTGACCTTCAGCTTGATCCACGCGACCGACTTCGCAGACCGCCTCTTCTACCAGATCATCCCGCCGCTCAAGGCCGGGATGATCGTTCTGGCCGACCGGTACTTCTACACCGCCTTCGCCCGGGATGTGGCCCGCGGCTGTCCCAGGCCCTGGGTCCGGAAAGTGTACGAGTTCGCGGTCCGGCCGGACATCGCCTTCTACTTCAAAGTGCCGGTGGATGTGTCGCTGGGACGGATCCTCTCGGGCCGGTCGAAGATCAAGTACTACGAGGCGGGGATGGACATGAACATGAGCAGTGATGTGGTCGAGAGCTTCAGCAAGTTCCAGGGGAGGATTCTGGAGGAGTACGACAAAGTCGTCGAGGAGTGCGGTCTGGTGGTGATGGACGCGACCGCCGAGATCGACGAGCAGCAGGAGGCGGTCCGGGAAGTGGTCGGCAAGATGCTGGCCGATTACCGGCCGGGGGTGCGCAATGCCCAAGCCTAAGTTCCTCGGGGAGGGAATCCCTTATCTGGACGCCTCGGCCCTGAACCTGAAGGGAAAACTGTTGGTCGTCGAGGGGACCGACGGGGTCGGCCGCTCGACGCAGGTGGAGGCGCTGCGGGACTGGCTCGAGGTTCAGGGGCACGGGGTCGTGGAGACCGGCTGGACCCGGTCGGACCTGATGGCCAACCTGATCCAGCTGGCCAAGGAGGGGAACACCCTGACCCGGGACATCTTCGGTTTGCTCTACGCGACCGATTTCGCCGACCGGCTGGAGAACCAGGTGATCCCGGCGCTGCGCTCCGGATTCATCGTGATCTCCGACCGGTATGTGTACACCGCTTTCGCCCGGCATGTCGTGCGGGGGGGAGGCCGGGACTGGATCCAGGGGATTTTCGGGATGGCGATCGTTCCGGACATCGTCGTGTATCTGAAGACCGATGTGGCTTCCCTGATCCCGCGGGTCATCGGTTCCAAGGGGATGGATTACTGGGAGTCGGGGATGGACATGCATCTGGCCCCTGATTTGTACGAAAGCTTCTGCGCTTATCAGAAGATGCTGTTGGCGGAGTACGACCGGATGGCGGAGGAATTCGGGTTCAAGGTCGTGGATACCATCGGCCGCTCGCCGCAGAAGATCCAGGAGGACTTGCGGACCCACATCGAGCCGCTGGTCCGGCGTCCCCGCCGGGTGGATCCCAAGAAACTGGAGATCAAGCGGACTTAAACCGGCCGTTCCGGGGCTTTTTTCTTGGGAGCGGGGGTCTTGCCGAGCTGCTGGCGGTTCATCTCATTGGAAAGCCATTCGTCCAGCATGCTCTTCTTGAATCGCCACTGTCCACCCAGTTTCATCGCTGGGATGTCCGATTCATGGATGAGAGCATAAAGGGTCATCTCGTGGATCGCAAGATACTCAGCGACCTCCTTGATCGTCATCAGCCGGTCTTCAGAATTTTCTTCAGACATACGGATTCCTCGGGTTATCTGGTTGGCTGATTATGCCAAACAAATCCAATTAGAGTCAATCTGAATATAACAAAAGAGAAATCAGAGGGATCGGTCGAGGAGATGAATTACTTCAAGGCGAGAGAGGATTTTTTGAACGTTTTCATCCGGAGTGCAGTCGGCACCCACCAGCCGCAGGTCCGGTTCGACGGGAGGTTCGTAAGGGTCGCTGACCCCCGTGAAATGGAGGATCTCCCCCCGTCGCGCCCGGGCGTACATCCCCTTCGGGTCCCGCGCCTCACAGACGGCCAGCGGCGTGTCGATGTGGACCAGCAGAAACCGGTCGGGACCGATCCGTTCCTTCACCCTGCGCCGGCCGGCTTCGTAGGGGCTGATGACCGCGCAGAGGACGATCTCCCCCCGCCGGGCCGCCTCCAATGCGACATCGGCGATCCGAAGAAGATGGGTTTCCCGGTCGGCTTTGGAGAAGCCGAGATCCTTGGAGAGGCGGGTCCGGACCGCGTCTCCGTCCAGCAGGGCAACGGTCCGGCTCCGCGCCTCCAGTTGTTCCTTCAGGATGTTGGCGGTCGTGCTTTTCCCTGAACCGGGCAGTCCGGTGAACCAAACGCAGCAGCCACGCATGGCCCTCAGTATACCGGGAATTGCTCCATACCCGACCGGCCGTGTGTGGTAAAACAGGGAACATGCAGGATCCCGGTTTGCGCTTCTCCAATCCTTCGGATGGTCTGATCCGGGGCTTAAGCGGCCGCCCCAAGGAAATTCGCCGATCCGATTTTCCATCGGACCGGGAGTGGGCGTTTCGGGCCGAGTTGTCCGGCTTGCCGGAGTGGACCCTGGATCGCCAGGAGCGCTCCATTCTGGAAACCTTCTCCGAGGGGATCGCGGCGCTGCTCGGCCCCCGCCCCTTTCTGGTCGCCTGCGGCGGGTTGAACACGGGGGTTCTGTTGGCGCGGTTGGATCGGCCGTCCGCCTGCGCCCCGGTGGCCCCTTCGGAAGCCGTCCTGGATGGAATGGTTCACCGGCTTCGGTCCGACTGTCCCCAACTGCCGCTTTTCCCGGTCGTCGGGGATCCGGCCGGGATGTTCCCGTTCCCGTCCGCTCCTCCGGAGACCGAGCGGACGGTCGGTTTCATCGGAGGCGGGATCCTGGGGGGGGTGACGCCCCCCCGGGCCCGGGCGTGGCTCCGGGAGTGGTCCCGCCGCTTCGGCCGGGGCGGAGGGCTCCTGGTCGGCGTCGATCTGAAGAAGCCGGTCCCGATGCTGGAGGCGGCCTACAACGACGGCCGGGAGATCCGGAAACGCCTCGTCTTGGATCTGCTGCCCCGGATCAACCTTCAGGTGGGGACCAATTTCGATCCGGCCGGTTTCCGTTATTCCGCCTTCTTCAATCCGATCGACGGCCGGGTCGAGGTGACGCTGGTCAGCAGCCGTCCCCAGACCGTCACGCTGCAGGGTCGGGAGATCTTCTTCGAAGCGGAGGAGCGGGTCCTCACCGAGGTCGCCTACCAGTACGATCTGGAGGGGTTTCGTATCCTGGCTGAGAGTTCCGGTTGGAGCGTCGGCGCGGTCTGGTCCGACCCGGAGGAATTCTTCGGCCTTCATTACCTGATCAGTCGGGGGATGGGCGGCTTTTCTGAATTGCCGGACGCTCCATGAGGATCGCCCGGGCGCTGGCCTTGGCCGGCGTGGATTCCCGTCGGAAATGCGAGGTCTTGGTGTCGGCGGGCCGGGTCACGGTGGACGGTGAGCCGGTGACCGACCTGGCGCGACAGGTGGATCCGGCCGTCCAGGAGATCCGGCTGGACGGGCGCCCGCTCTCCTTCGGCCAGGCGATCTACTACCTGTTCCACAAACCGGCCGGCGTGACGACCACCGCCGCCGATCCCCATGCGGCCCGGACCCTGTACGACGCGTTGCCGGCCGGTCTGCGGGCGAAGGGGGAAGGCCGGGTTTTCCCGGTTGGTCGGCTGGATCGGGAGACGACCGGCCTGCTGCTGCTGACGAGCGACGGGGAATTGGCCAACCGGATGACCCACCCCCGGCATCAGGTGGAGCGGGTCTATGAGGCCCGGTTGGATCGGCCGCCGGCGCCGGCCGATCTGGAACGGTTGGCCCGGGGCGTCCAACTGGAAGACGGTCCGGCCCGGCCCAAGACGGTCCGCCGGGGGGCCGGCGGGACCGTCCGACTGACTCTTTGCGAGGGACGCAAGCGGGAGGTGCGGCGCCTGTTCGAGGCGATCGGCTACTCGGTGACCCGGCTGAAGCGGACCGCCTTCGGCCCGTTGGAACTGGGAGATTTGCCGGAAGGGGCGGGGAGATTCCTTTCGGAGGCGGAGGTGGCTTGGCTCAAGCGGGAGGTCAAGGGATGAAACAATTTCCATGGAAGCGGATCACGGCGACCGCCGTCGGGTTGGCCCTTCTTTCTGGAGCGTTCTTCTTCCCCCATGCCGGCCGTTTCCTGGTCGTCTCCGACCCCTTTGAACGGGCGGACGCCGGGTTGGTCCTGTCGGGACAGCCGATTCAGCGAATCCTGGCCGGCCGGGACCTGCTGCTGAGCGGGCGGGTGGACCGCCTGCTGGTGATTCAGGAGCCGTCGGCCCCCCAGGTGGCCGGGGAATTGGTCCGGCTGGGTCTTTTGGACGCCGAACGGCCGGAATGGTCCTACCGAATCCTCCAGCTTTCGGGCGCTCCGATGGATCGGGTAGTGTTTCTCCCTCCGGCTCAATCCACCCGGGGGGAGGCGGTCGTTCTGAGAGGGTATCTCAGAAGCCATCGGATTCGGCGGATCGTCCTGGTTACCGACAAATTCCATACCCGCCGGGCCAGGCTGCTGTTCCGGTGGATCCTGAAGGGGGAGGGGGTGGAGATCCTGTCGTTTTCAAACCCCTACGATCCCTTTGAGCCGGATGGTTGGTGGCGCCGGCCGCTGGATCTGAGGCCGGTCCTGATCGAATATGTCAAACTGGGGGTCAATGCCGTGGTGGTGGGGCTGGGCGCGGTGCCCCGGGAGGGACCGGCCGCTGTAACCGACTCTTAACCTTTGATTTCCATCATCCCCTTGTGCTACCTTAAAATGCTGTCCCCCCATTCCCCTGGAAGAAGGGGTTTATGGGGGAGATGTAAATCTCCCTCATGGAGACCTTGCCTTTGGTTGAAGGTTCACAGGAATGGCGAGCTTTTGGAAGAGGTGGCTCATTGCGCCCGTAGCTCAACTGGATAGAGTGACAGGCTTCGAACCTGGAGGTTGGGAGTTCGAGTCTCCCCGGGCGCGCAAAGGTTCCTGAGATTGAGATTTTTTTGGTTTTGGGCCGTTAGCTCAGTTGGTAGAGCAGCTGACTCTTAATCAGCGGGTCGAAGGTTCGAGCCCTTCACGGCCCACGATTCGGACCGCTCTGAGAGGGCGGATGGCGGAACTGGTAAACGCGCGGGATTTAGGATCCCGTCCCGAAAGGGTTGGAGGTTCGACTCCTCTTCCGCCCACGCTTTCGTAGGGGAAGAGGAGTCGAAGGGAGCCGCGACTTTATTGAGGAGGGACCGACGGATAGGAGGTCCCGACTTCCTTAGGAGCGGCGGGTGGCCGACCCGGAGCCCCGAAGGGGCGAAGGGCGCCGACTCCTCTTCCGCCCACGGCTTTCCTTCGGAAAGGGGGGGATTCGGGGGAAACGGGAAATTTCCCCCGAAGGGACCGACTTAAAGAAAAATCCTCCGGATTTTTCTGCGGGTGTAGCTCAGTTGGTAGAGCGCCACGTTGCCAACGTGGTTGTCGTGGGTTCGACTCCCATCACCCGCTCAGTTTTGGAATGTTGGTGAGGGGAGTCGAAGTGAGCCGCGGCCGGCCGAAGGCCGAGCTGGGCTGGTCCGAATGGTTGAGGACCAGCGAACCGAAGCCGCGGCGAGTGGCCGACCCGAAGTCAGCCGGAGGCTGACGGAGGGCGCCGACTCCCATCACCCGCTCGGCTTGAGTTGCGGGATCCTTTTGTCGTTTTTACTGAGGTTTCAGAGAACAGGGGGGTTTGGCAAGCGTGAAGATCACCGATTTTCTGCGTGAGAAGGCGATCTCGGTCGAGATGTCGGCCGGGGACAAAGAGGGAGTGATCCGGGAGCTGGTTGAGCTTCTGGTGCAGGCAGGAGAGATCAAGAGCGCCGACGCGCAGAAACTGGTCCCGATCCTGATGGCGCGGGAGGCGCTGGGTTCCACCGGCATTGGGCAGGGGGTGGGGATCCCGCACGGCAAGTCCGATTGCGTCAAGGAGCTGGTCGGCGCTTTCGGGCTTTCCCGTCCGGGGGTCCAGTTTGATTCCTTGGACGGCGAGGCGGTGCATATCTTTTTCCTCCTGATCGCTCCGGAGGATTCCGCCGGTCCTCATTTGAAGGCGTTGGCTCGGATCTCCCGGCTTCTCAAGGACCGCTTCTTCCGGGAGAGTCTCCGGGAGTCCCGGGACATCAAACAGGTGCTGAAGGTCATTCAGCAGGAAGACCAGAAGGCTTCCTGATTTTTTATGATCCGGCTGGATTCCCGATATGGATCGCTCCTGGTGGATGGGGCCGCGGGGCATCGTTTGCTCGAACTCAGCGACCGGCGCCGCAAGATCCGTCTGGGCGGCGATTGGGAGGATCGGCTTTTCCCGGTCCGGACCCGGCTGGCTCAGTTCGTCGCCGGCCAGGCCGACCGGCGCCCCGATTTGGCGGGGGCCCGCTGGCAGAGCCGGATGCGGGTTTCCCCGGCCGGCCCGCAGGCAGTCCTGCGCTGCCGGGTGGAGGGCGCTGCGCGGGGGGCCGCCTCGGGACTGGCGATCCAGAAGGTCGTGACCCTCGGGGAGGATCGTTGTCGGCTGCTCGGGGCGGTCCGGCTGAGGAACGATTCCAAGAAGGCCCGTTCCCTCCTGTTCGCCGCCGAGATGCGTTTTGAGATCAAGGACGGTTTGGTCAACCGCGTCGGGGAGACTCTTCCGATGCGGCGCTTCGCCCTGCAGGATCCCGAGCGGCGCCTGCGGCTCTTGTTCCGGCTCAGCCGGCCGGCCCGCCTCTGGCATTTCCCGCTGGAGCGGCGGGAACAAGCCTGCGATCAATGGATTCGGCGGTTTGATGGTGTTTCGTTGACCTGGCTCTGGCCGGTGGCCCTGCGCCGCGGCGGCACCTGGTCGGTTCGATGGGAGGTGGAGAGTGCCTCTCCCCAAGAGTCGTTCGAAGTCTAAATCCGCTGGAAAGTCCCGGCGCAAGACCGCCGCTTCGAAAGGGGTGCTGGTCCGGCGCCTTCAGATCCGGACCCGCCAGGGGCTCCATGCCCGGCCGGCGGCCCTTTTCGTCCAGGTGGCCAACCGCTTCAGGGCGGTGATCCGGGTCCGCAAGGGGCGGCGGGAGGTGGACGGCAAGTCGATCATGGGTCTGCTGACGCTGGCCGCGGCAAAGGGAAGCGCCTTGATGGTCATCGTCAAGGGGCCGGACGCCGCCGAGGCGCTGCGGGCGCTGGAGCAGGTGGTCTCCCGGACCGAGGTGCCGGCATTGGTTACCGTCGTCAAACACGGGCCGGGCCCCTAGCATTCCGACGCAGCGATGACCTCCCCGGCCTCGCGCAAGCCCAAATCTCCGCAGCCCAAGATCCTCCGCTTGAGCGGCATCCCGGCCTCCGCCGGGGTCGCGGTCGGTCCGGCCTTCCTGATGGACACCCACCATGTGGAGGTCGTCAAGCGGCCGCTCAAGGCGGCCCAGGTCCCTCCCGAGATCGCCCGCTTCGAGGAGGCGTTGATCCAGACCCGCCGGGAGATCCTCGACATTCAGAAGAAGATCGCCACCGACCTGGGGATCGAGCATGGGGAGATCTTCGACGCCCACCTGATGCTGCTGGAGGACCGCTCCCTGATCGAGGAGGTGATTCAGCGCCTCAAGAAGGAAAAGCTGGGGGTCGAATGGATCTTCTCCGAGGTGCTCAAGCGCTATGTCCGCACCTTTTCCCGGATCGAGGATGAGTACATGCGGGAGCGGACCGGAGACCTGGAGGATGTCGGGCGGCGGATCCTGCGCAATCTCACCGGCGCCAAGCGGGCCTCCCTCACCGATATTCAGAAGCAGGCAATCGTCGTCGCCTACGATTTGTCCCCCTCCGACACCGCGACGATGCACCGGCGGAACATCAGCGGGTTCGTGACCGACATCGGGGGGCGGACTTCCCACACCGCGATCATGGCCAAGTCGCTGGAGATTCCCGCGGTCGTGGGGCTCGAGGGGGCGACCCGGCAGATCCATTCCGGGGACCTCGTGATCGTGGATGGGACCAGCGGCACGGTGATTGTGCATCCCGACCGGGAGATGGTCCGCAACTACGAGGCGCTGCGCAAGAAGCTGCTGGATCTTGACGAGGCGCTGCTGAAGGTCAAGAATCTTCCGGCGGAGACCCCCGACGGCCGGCGGGTCACACTGCTGGCCAACATCGAGCTGCCGGAGGAGATCCCATCGGTGATCGCCCACGGGGCCGAGGGGATCGGGCTGTACCGGACCGAGTTCTTCTACCTCAACCGGGAGGATCTCCCAACCGAGGAGGAGCAGTACCAGGCCTACCGGCATGTGGCCAAGGCGATCCAGCCCCATTCGGTAATCATCCGGACGATCGATCTGGGCGGGGACAAGTTCATCTCGAAGCTGAAAATTCCGCATGAGATGAATCCCTTCCTCGGATGGCGGGGGATCCGTTTCTCGCTCGGTCAGCCGGAGTTGTTCAAGATGCAGCTGCGGGCGATCCTGCGGGCTTCGGTGCACGGCAAGATCAAGCTGATGTATCCGATGATCTCCGGCGTCGAGGAACTGCGGCAGGCCAACCGCCTGCTCGATCAGGCCAGGAAGGAGCTGACCCAGCAGCGGAAGAAGTTCGATCCCGATCTGGAGATCGGCGCGATGATCGAGGTGCCCTCGGCCGCCCTGACCGTGGATCTTCTGGCCGATGAGGTGGATTTCTTTTCCATCGGAACCAACGACCTGATCCAGTACTCGCTCGCGGTGGATCGGGTCAACGAAAAGATCGCTTACCTGTATGAGCCGGCCCACCCGGGGGTCCTGCGGCTGATCCAGAAGGTGATCGAGGTGGCCCATGAGCGGGAGCTGTGGGTCGGGATGTGCGGGGAGATGGCGGGGGAGCCGGCCCTGGCGCTGATCCTGCTGGGGATGGGACTGGACAGCTTCTCCACCTCCGCGGTGCAGGTGCCCCGGATCAAGCAGGTGATCCGGTCGGTCCCGACCTTCCTGGCCAAGGAGGTGGTCAAGGAGGCGCTCAAGATGCCGACCGGCCGGGATGTGGAAGCTTTCGCCAAGGCCCGCCTCCATCAGTTGGTTCCGGAGCTGGGGGACTGAAATGGGGACGCTGCTCGACGATCTTCGGGGAATGAAGCGGATGGATCCGGACGGGATGCTGACACACTGTCTGGAGCTGCCGGATCAGATTCGGGCCGGATGGCAATGGGGGTTGGATTGGCGCCTGCCGGCCCGCTGGCGGAATCTGGATGGGATCTGCCTGTTGGGGATGGGGGGCTCGGCGATCGGGGCCGATCTGGCCAACGGCTTCGCCGGGGGGAAACTTGCCCGGCCGCTGCGGGTCAACCGGGATTACCGGCTGCCGGGAGGATTACACCGCCGGACCGGGATCCTGATCTCCAGCTACTCCGGGAACACCGAGGAGACCTTGAGCGCCGCTGAGGCCGCGCTGCGGCGGGGCCTGCCGGCGGCGGCGATCACTTCCGGAGGGAAGCTGGCCGCGTTGGCCCGGCGGCGGCGCCTGCCGCTGGTTCTGATCCCCTCGGGGCTTCCGCCCCGCGGCGCGGTCGGTTACGGCACCTTTGTCCTGATGGGGCTGCTGCGCCGCCTCAAGTGGATTCCGGCGATCCCGGTTCCGTCCGCCGCGGCGGGATTGGAGCGGACCATCGCCCGGTCGTTGGCGCCCGCCGTCCCGCTTCGCCGCAACCCGGCCAAGCAGTTGGCCCGGCGGCTCGCCGGGCGCATCCCAATCCTGTACGGCGGGGCCGACGGCTGGGAAGGGGTCACCTTCCGGTGGCGGACTCAGCTGGAGGAAAACGCCAAGACGGTCTGTTTCCACCACATCTTCCCGGAAGCGACCCACAATGAGATTTCCGGCTGGGTCCATCCGGCTCCCGGGATTCGCCGGACCGCGGCGGTCTTCCTGACCGATCCGTCGGTTCACCCGAGGACCTTGAAGCGGATGCGGTTCGCCGCCCGGATCATCCGGAGGGAGGGGGCCGGCTGTCTGGAGGTCGGGATGAAGGGGCCGGACCGGTTTGACCGGATGCTTCGGATGATTGCGCTGGGGGACTTCCTCTCGGTTTATCTGGCGTTCCTTTACCGGGAGAACCCCACGCCGGTCGTCCGGGTCGAGGCGCTCAAGAAATATCTGAGAAGCGGCCGATGACCGTCCTGATTTTGGCGGCCGGCTACGGCACGCGCATGTACCCGTTGACCGAGAACACCCCCAAGGCGCTGCTGCCGATCGGGGAGGGGTCGATCCTGGCCTTCCTGATGGAGAAGATCAAGGGGCTTGCGCCTCAACGGGTCGTGCTGGTTTCCAACCACCGGTACGCGGAGGCATTCCGCAGCTGGCTTTCGGCCCGCTCCTTTCCGTTCCCCTGCGAGGTGCTGGACGACGGTTCCACCTCCGATGCCGACCGGCTGGGATCGATCGGGGACATCGTTTTCTCGATCCGGGAAGGGAAGATCCAGGATGATCTGATGGTCCTGGGGAGCGACAACCTGTTCGACGCCGATCTGGCGGACTTTCACCGGTTCGCCGCCGGGACCGGGGAGATCACCCTGGCGGCCTACGCCCTGCCGGACCGATTCCAAGCCCACCGCTATGGGGTCCTTTCCGCCGATCCGGACGGGCGGATCACCGCCTTCGTCGAGAAACCGGCCGATCCCCCCTCGAACCTGGTCTCGACCGCGATCTACTTTTTCCCTCGCGCGGCCCTGCCGCGGGTGCTAGAATACCTTTCCTCTTCGCGGTCTTCCGACACCATCGGATCGCTGATCTCCTGGTTGATCGCCCATGGCCGGGTTTACGCGCACCCCTTCCGGGGCCGGTGGTTCGATATCGGCGACAGCGCCTCGTATGAGGCCGCGAAAAAATCTTGGGATTGAAAACGCCAAAACAGCGAAGGAGCATCATGATGCGCAAGCAGGACAAGAGTTTGTTCACCTCCGAATCGGTCACCGAGGGACACCCCGACAAGTTGGCCGACCAGATTTCCGACGGGATCCTGGACGCGATCTACAAGGAAGACCCGGAAGGCCGCGTCGCTTGCGAGACCCTCGTGACGACCGGCCTGGCCTTCGTGGCCGGCGAGGTCACGACCTCCTGCTATGTGGATGTGCCGCGGGTCGTCCGCTCGGTCATCCATGATGTCGGCTACAACGATCCCCACATCGGGTTCGACTCCGAGTCCTGCGGGGTCGTGACCGCGATCCAGGGGCAGTCGCCCGACATCGCCCTCGGGGTGGACACCGGCGGTGCCGGTGACCAGGGGATGATGTTCGGCTACGCGACCAACGAGACGCCGGAACTGATGCCGCTGCCGATCACGCTGGCCCACCGGCTCGTGCGGCGGGTGACCGAGGTCCGGAAGAACAGCCTGCTGCCGTACCTCCGGCCCGACGGCAAGTCCCAGGTGACCGTCGAATATGTGGACGACAAGCCGGTCCGGATCTCGGCCGTCGTCGTCTCGGTCCATCACGGGCCGAAGGTCACGACCGCCAAGCTGCGCCGGGAGGTTCGGGAGAAGGTCATCAATCCGATCCTCCCCAAGGAGTTCCTCTCCCGGGAGACCAAGTATTACATCAATCCGACCGGCCGGTTCGAGGTCGGGGGGCCGGTGGCCGACACCGGGCTGACCGGCCGGAAGATCATCGTGGACACCTACGGCGGGTTGGGCCGCGCCGGGGGCGGCTGCTTCTCCGGCAAGGATCCGACGAAGGTGGACCGCTCGGCCGCTTACATGGCCCGCTATGTCGCCAAGAACATCGTGGCGGCCGGGCTGGCGGAGCGCTGCGAGGTGCAGTTCGCCTATGCGATCGGGGTCGCCGAACCGGTCTCGGTCCGGGTCGAAACCTTCGGCACAGGCAAGGTGTCCGAGGCGTCGCTGACCCAGGCGGTGCGGCGGGTGTTCAACCTGACCCCGGCCGGGATCATCCGGGACCTCAAGCTGCGCCGGCCGATTTACCGGCGGACCGCCGCCTACGGGCATTTCGGGCGGGACGAGGAAGGGTTCACCTGGGAGCAGATCGACAAGGTGTCGGCGCTCAAGAAGGCGGCCAAGTGATGGCCGGCGCAGTTTTGGAAGGGGCTGAGGCGGTTGGGAAGGGATCCGCGCGCAAGAGAGGAGAAGTTTCAGCGATGAAGTCCGACATCACGAATCCGAAATTGGCTGCGGCCGGGCAGGCTCGTGTGGACTGGGCCGGGCGCTTCATGCCGGTCTTGGCGCAGATCCGGGAGCGCTTTGAGAAGGAACGGCCCCTCAAAGGAATCCGGATCGCCGCCTGTCTGCATGTGACGACCGAGACGGCCCAGTTGATGCGGACGCTCAAGGCAGGCGGGGCCGATGTGGCCCTGTGCGCCTCCAACCCTCTTTCGACGCAGGACGACACCGCGGCGGCCCTGGCGGCCGCCGGCTTCTCGGTCCATGCCCGGCGGGGAGAGGACAACAAGACCTACTACAAGCACATTGATTCGGTGCTGGATATGAAGCCCCAGGTGACGATGGACGACGGGGCCGACCTGGTCTCCCGCCTGCATACCGAGCGGCGGGACCTGGTGCCCGGTGTGTTGGGCTCGACCGAGGAGACGACGACCGGCGTGATCCGCTTGAAAGCCCTGGAGCAGCAGAAGAAGCTGCTCTTCCCGGTGATCGCGGTCAACGACTCCCAGACCAAGTTCATGTTCGACAACCGGTACGGCACCGGGCAGTCCACGCTGGACGGGATCCTCCGGGCCACGAACATCCTGATCGCCGGCTCCGTGGTCGTCGTTTGCGGCTACGGCTGGTGCGGCCGGGGGGTGGCGATGCGGGCCAAGGGGTTTGGCGCCCATGTGATCGTTTGCGAGGTGGAGCCGGTTCGGGCGTTGGAGGCGGCCATGGACGGCTTCGAAGTGATGCCGATCGCTCAGGCGGCCGCGAAGGGGGATCTGTTTGTCTCGGTCACCGGGGATGCGAAGGTGATCTCCGAGGCTGCTTTCAAGCGGATGAAGGACGGGGCGATCGTCGCCAACAGCGGCCACTTCAATGTGGAGGTGGACCTAGAGGCGCTTAAGAAGCTTTCCAAGAACGGCGGCCGAACCATCAAGCCGGAGGTGGAGGAGTTTGAGCTCAGGTCCGGCCGGCGGGTTTTGGTGTTGGCCGGCGGGCGGCTCGTCAACCTCTCCTGCGCGGAGGGGCACCCCGCCGAGGTCATGGACATGAGCTTCGCCAACCAGGCGCTGGCGGCCGAGTGGCTGGCGAAGTCGGGCAAGACCCTCGCGCCGAAGGTGCACCGCCTGCCGGAGAAGTTCGACCGGCAGATCGCGGCCCTGAAGCTCAAGGCCAAGGGGATTCAGATCGACCGGCTGACGGCCGAGCAGAAGCATTACCTCTCGAGCTGGGAAGCCGGCACCTGACGCAAGGTTCCGTCGAAACAGAATCGTTACACGCCGTTCATTCGCCGGTAATCTGCCCGGCGATAATGATCCTTTCGCCTCTTGAAAGGAGATTTCTGTCCCCATGAAACAGGGTTTTTTGATCGATATGGACGGCGTGATCACCCGCAGCGACCAGGCGATTCCGGGGGCCGCGCAATTCATTGAGATGCTGCTGGAGCGGCAGATCCCCTTTTTGACGCTGACCAACAACAGCCAGCGGACCCGCCGGGACATTTCGATCAAACTGCAGCGGCTGGGGTTCAAGGTGCGGGAGGAGCATGTCTTCACCTCCGCGATGGCCACCGCCCGCTTCCTGGCCCGGCACAAGCCGGGGGGGACCGCCTATGTGATCGGGGAAGGGGGGCTGCTCCAGGCGCTGCACCGCAACGGCTACGCGGTCGTGGACCAGGACCCGGATTTCGTCGTGGTGGGGGAGGGGCGGGCCTTCACGATGGAGATGGTGGAGGCGGCGGTCCGGATGATCCTCAGGGGAAGCCGGTTGATCGCCACCAACACCGACCCCAACTGTCCGACCGCCGATGGCCTGGTGCGCCCCGGCTGCGGCGCGATCGTTGCGATGCTGGAGAAGGCGACCGGGGTCAAGGCCTTCAGCCCCGGCAAGCCCAGCCCGGTCATGATGCGGGAGGCCCGCAAGCAGCTGGAGCTGAAGACCGAGGAGACGGTCATGATCGGCGACACGATGGAGACCGACATCCTCGGGGGGGTGCAGCTGGGTTTCCAGACGGTGCTGGTCTTAAGCGGCGGGACCCGGCCGGAGTCCCTGGCCCGGTACGCCTACCAGCCGGACCATGTTGTGGGATCGCTGGCTGATCTGCTGGAGCGGTTTCAGGAAGACGGGTTTTGCTTGTTGCGGCAGCAGTCCGGCGTGCCGCAGTCGGTCACCTGAAGCGCGACCAGGCAGCCGTCGGGGTCCCATTGGGCGGCGAAGCGGGCGCCGCAGCCGGGACAGCGGAAGGAGCGCCCTGGCGTCTCAGCGAGGATTTCCCCGCAGAAGAAGCAGCGGAACTGCGCCGGGCCGGTCATCCGAGCCGCTTCCACAGCTGCCTGAGTCCGAACAGGCCCACCCCGAGCGGCGCTCCCCAGGCGGCGACCGGCGGCGGCAGCCACCCCCCTTTGCCGATCGCCAGCAGCAGGGAATTCAGCGCGTAATACCCCAGCCCCACGCCGAGCCCGATCGAAAGCCCCAGGAAGGTGCTCCCCCGCGTGGATTGGATCGCGTACGGGATCCCGATCAGGGTCAGGATCAGGCAGGCGACCGCCGCGGCCGGCTTCGCGTGCCAGTCCACCCACAGTTTCGAGATCGTCCGGGAACCGGCCGATTCCAGCCGGGTGATGTACCGGCGCAGGTCGGCCATGTTCATGTAGTCGGCCTGGGATTCGGAGCGGGCCAGCACCTCCGGTCGGTCGCCGGCCTCGATGACCTTGGCCGGGAAGGGGACCGGGCGGCCGACGGTCAGTCCGTCCGGCGTGAAATGCAGGATCGTCCCCTCCAGGAACCGCCAGTTCTCGCCGGTCCAGACCCCTTTCTTGGCGGTGACCTTCCGGATCAGCCGCAGGTCCTTTCCGTGCTGGAGGATCACGATGCCGGTCAGGACCTGATCGATCGGGTCGAAGGTGTCGGCGTAAAGGAGGGTGTGTCCGTCGCCGTAGGCGGTCAGGTGCTGAATCTCTCGGATCAGGGGGTGGGGCTGGTTCGGGTCCGGTTTCTTGTCCAGGTAGTTGGCCTTGATCGCCTCGGTCGTCATTGACGCTTCCGGGGCCAGCCGCTCGCCGATTCCAAAGACGATTACCGAGAGGATCGCGGAGGTCAACAGCAGCGGCCGGGCGATCATCCAGGGGGACATGCCGGAGGCCCGCATCGCCATGATCTCCTGATGCCGGTTCAGGTTCCCCATCGTGTAGAGGGCCGCCATCAGGCAGGCGAAGGGGGCGACCTGGATGAAGACCAACGGCGTCATCGTCCCGTAGTAGGTCAGCAGCAGCCGGCTGTTCACATGATTGCGCAGGATTTCGTCCAGGTGTCCCATCAGGTCCAGCACGATGAACATCCCCAGGAACAGGGTGATGCACCAGAGGACCGCCGTCCCGAATCCCTGAAAGACATACCGGTCCAGCAGCTTCATCTCAACTCCGGGCCGCCCGCCACAAGAGAATGCCCCCCACCGTTCCCATCACCCCGTTGGCGAGCCACAACGCCGGTCCGGGAGGGAGCCACCCTTTTTGCCCCAACGCCTGTCCCCCGATCAGCAGCAGGTAGTAACCGACGAAGATCAACACCGAGATCCCCAGCCCGATCGACCGCTGCGCCCGCCGGGTCGTGATCCCCAGCGGCAGGCCGATCAGGATGAAGACCAGCGGCGAGAAGGCCATCGCGATCCGGCGGTGCAGCTCCATCTCCAGGGGGGCCGGGTCGATCCCCTGCAGGGCGAGGCGGTGGACCTCGTCCCGCAGCTCCTGCAGACTCATGTCCTTCGGTTTCTTGTCGAGGGTCCGGGGGTCCTGTCCCCCCTTGAGCCGGAGGTTCATCGCGTAGGTTTGGAACTCCAGTTTGTAGAACTTGGAGGGGATCTTCGGGTCCGGCTCATCGGCCGCCCCGTCGTACAGCTTGAGCACCACCCTGTTTTCGTCGGGAACCGGGAGGAACTCCCCCCGTTCGGCGACGATCGTCCGGGTCGGACCGTCCTCCCTCGGCTCGTAGATCCGGACCTTCGACATCTGGTTGCCGTTGATCTGATAGATGAAGAGGATATACGGTTTGAACTCCTTGATGAATCGGCCCGGCTCCAGGAAGGCGGTGGGATTCTCGGTGACCACCTTGACCCCCAGCTGGCGGGCCACGAAATGGGACCAGGGGACCGCTTCCGCGTTGATCGGAACCATGGCGAGACTCACCAGCAGCCCCACGATCAGTACCGGCAGGGCGATCGGGAACAGCCCGATTCCGGACGCCTTCATCGCCAGGATCTCCCGGTCGCTCGACAGCTTTCCGAATGCCAGCAGGGTGCCGGTGAGCAGCGCCATCGGCACCGTGTAGATCAGCAGGGAGGGAATCAGGAGGCCGAACAGCTGCAGAATGTCCAGAGGGGAGATTCCCTTGTTCACCAACAGGTCGGCCAGCTTGACCAGGTTGCCGACCAGCATCACGAAGGTGAAGAGAAGCAGGGCCATGGCGCTGGGCTGCAGCAGCTCCTTGAGGATGTACCCCCGCAGGATCCGCACCGCTATCCCTGCGCGGCGGTCGCGAGCCGAACCTCGCCCGCTCCCGCGGTGATCAGCGCCCGGGCCGCCTCGCCGGCGGTCCGGCCGGTTGTCACCACATCGTCCACCAGCAGCAGGCGGCTTCCCCGAAGCGCCGCCGGCAGCCGGGCTTCGAAAGCCGACCGGACATTGGCCGCCCGGCGGCCTCTGGGCAGGGCGGCCTGGGGCCGGGTTGGAACCGGCCGGCTCAGCAGGGCAGTCTCCATTGGGATCAAAAGCCGTTCGGAGAGCCGGCGGGCCAGCAGTTCCGCCTGATTGAAGCCCCGCTCCCGGAGGCGAACCGGATGGAGGGGGATCGGAACGATTCGGTCCGCCGGGTCGGCTCCCATCCGGGCGGCGATCGTCTCCCCCATCCGGTCAGCCAGGAACCGGAGCGCGGCCCACCGTCCCCGGTACTTGGCGTCGGAGACTAGGCGCCGGATCGGGTCCCTATAGGGGAAGGGACTGACCACCATCCTGCAACCGGCCACCGCCCGGGGCGGGGGGGTGTCCGGAAGTCCGGCTCGGCATGGGGGGCAGAGCGGCACCCGGTCCTCGGCGACCGGAAGGCCGCATTGCGCACAGTCGACCGGGAGCAGAAGAGAGCGAACGCCGGAGAGGAGTTCTGCGATCACGGCCTGAGCATAGCAGGGGGGTTGACCCTGTGTCAACGCGGGGTCCCTTCCGGCTGTTGTCGGGGGCCGGATGCGGGTATAATTGGGGGGAGTGGAAGGGGGTTTTTGGATGAAACGACTTGCAGCCTTTTTCCTGATTGGGATGTTTGGGGTCCTGTCTCCGCTTCCGGCCTTCTCCGAGGAGGGGGCGGCGGCCCCCGCCGCTCCTGTGTCGACTTCGGTCCCGCCTCCCCCCGCGCTGCGGCCCATCGTGATCACCTTTTCCGGAAGTCTGAGCTCGGTCGATTCCAAATCCACCCCGCCGGTCGTTGAAGTGGAGGACCGGTACGGGGTCGAGAAGAAGATTGTCGTTCCCGACTCCGCTCAGATCGCCGCCTCCGGCAAGGTCCGGCCTCTCAAGGAACTGAAGCTGGGGCAGGGCCTGACCGTTGAATACACCTATGATGTGGCGACCGGCACCCGGACGGCCCTGAAGATCACCGCCGAGGAATCTTCCTGACCCCTCCTTCCCCGAGGCCGGGGCAGACCGTTCCGTTTCAAATCCTGGAACTGGCCCCGAAAGGGTTGGGCCGCTCCCTTCACAACGGCCGTCCCTTCTTCGTGCGCGGGGCTCTGCCCGGAGAGACAGGAACCGCCCGGGTTGTGCGGGTCCGGCGGGGGGAGGTTGAGGCGGTCCTGGAGACTCTGCAGACTGTTTCTCCGGCCCGGGTGGAGCCCCGCTGTTCCCATTTTGGGGCCTGCGGCGGCTGTGACCTGCAGCACCTCAACCATCGGGGCCAGATGGATTGGAAGCGGGGTTTCCTGGACCGGATCCTTCGGCGGGAGGCCGGTTTGGCCGATCTGCCGGAGATCCCGGTCGTTCATCTGGAGGAGCCCTGGCGCTACCGGAACAAGCTGGAGCTGACCTTCAGCCAGGAAGGAGGCCGGGTCATTTTGGGTTTTCATCGGCGGGGCTCCTTTCAGCGCGTGGTGGAGATCGAGGATTGCCCGATCGGCCCGCCGGGGATTGGCCGGCTTTTGCGGGAGATTCGGGCCGGGGTGGCCCCGCTTGAGCTTCCCCCTTACGACCCCAAACGGCACACCGGCTTCTGGCGCTTCGCGGTGGTCCGCTACAGCCGACAGATGGACGGCTTCCTCTTGATGATCATCACGACCGCCGGAGAGCGGGCCCCCCTGGACCGGCTCGCTGAGCATCTCTTTTCCAAGCTGCCGGACTTAAGGGGGCTCCTCTGGGGGATCTCCGACAGCCTCGCCGATGCGGCCCAGGCCTCGGAGATCATCCCGATCCGGGGCGCCGAGCGGCTCACCGACCAGGTGGGGGCGGTCCGCTTCGAGCTTGGTCCGACCTGCTTCGTCCAACCGAACCTGATGCTGGCCGACCGAGTCTACCGGGCCATCACGGAGGCGGCCGGCCTCTCCGGCCGGCAGGAGGTTTACGATCTCTACTCCGGGATCGGGCTGATCGGTCTGGCGCTGGCGCCGGACAGCGCCCGGGTGATCAGCGTGGAATCGGAGCCGGAGAATGTCCTCTTCGCCCGCCGCAACGCGGTGTTGAGCGGGGTCAAGAACGCTCTGTTCATCGAAGGGAAGGTGGAGGACCTGCTCAAAGGGGGGACCCTCTTCCGGGAGAGCGCCGGGCCGGCTGTGGTGGTGCTGGATCCGCCCCGGGCCGGCCTGCATGGGGAGGTGCCGGCGCCGCTTCTGGCGGCCCGCCCGGACCGGATCGTCTACCTCTCCTGCAACCCGATGAGTCTGGCGAGGGACTTGAAGGTGATTCGGCTCAGGGACCCGGACCTCAACCTCTCGGCCCTGCGGCTGTTCGACTTCTTCCCCCAAACCAGCCACATGGAGGTCCTCGCGGTCCTCACCCGCTCATAACAGTCTCCGGCTGCAGCGGGGCGGGGTGGAAGTCTAGGAGAGGAGGCGGTAGCCCTGCTCCTGGAGAATGATCAGTTTTCCGGAGAAATCCTTTTCGGAGGGGAGTTTTTCCAAGAGCAGCGTCAGAGCGGAAATGAGTTTATCAAGCTGGGGCGGGTGAATGCTCAAGACGACGACTCCGGCCGACTTTTCCGGCGGATACATGAAACGGTTGGAGAAATCCTTGTCCCGGGTGATCAGCACTCTCGACTCGGTCCGGGCCAGGCCGATGACCTGACCATTTTTGAAGCCGGAGGGGACACGGATGGCATCATGGCCTGCTTCCTTGAGCCAGTCGATCAGTTTGACATGGACATCCTCGTCCAGAAGAAATCGCATGCTACGCGGAGCGGCGGAAGGAAATGAACTGCTCGTTGTCCAGGAGCTCGGAAGCCAGATGCAGGGCGGCCTGGATGTGCTGAGGGGTCAGGCCAGGATAGGCCTCCAGGATTTGGCGAGTGGATTGTCCCCCCTCAAAAAGTTCCAGAACGGAGGCCACCATGATTCGGGTTCCCTTGAAGCAGGGTTTCCCGTGGCAAACCTCCGGGTCGGCGGAGACATAATCTTCGGTTTTGATCATCGGACGCCCTCAGGACAAGTATACCACCGATGAGATGTTAGGCGGAGAATTGGGCTTCCAGGCTCGAGAGGACCTCCGGCAGGGTCAGGGACTCCATTCCGGCGTTAAAGAGACCCACATCCACAAGGAACCGGTTCCGGCCGGCTTCTTCACTCCGGGAGTAGTGGGCGATGGCTTCGGCCGCCGCCAGCGGGATCGCCTGAGGCAGCAGCGGGGCGGCCTCGGTGCTCTCGGGGTCTCGCACCGCTTGAATTACCCGATAACCCCGCGCGGCGTAATCTTCCAAGCCGGCGGCCGTCAGCAAGTCCAGCCGAAGACTGCTGTTATCCGACCAATCAAATGCCGCGCGCAGATTTCCTTCAAGCCCGAACAGATCCACCCGGCTGTCCAGGTCGTCCGGGGCAACCCCCAACAGGTCCGGAGCGAACAGGACCGCGATCTTGTCCTGAGCCGCCGCGGCTTCCCGAACCAAGCTCACGGTCTCCGCCTCCAGCCCGCCGGCCCGAGGCGGCCCGTCGGATTGGGCGGCTCCGGCGGCGGGAGGGGAGGCCGGAGAAGATGCCTCCCGGCCGCCGGTCAGCACCAGCGTCAGCTCGTTGACGAGGTCTGGGTTTTCCTCCATCCCGGCGTTGACAGGGCGCAGGGCTTGGGCCGGGCGGGGTACAATTAGGGAGACCGTTAGCAAAACGACGAGAAATCTCGGCGCGGGCCAACTTGGCCCAAGGGGTCGGTTCATACGGGAAGGTCTACCCGGCCGGCCCGATAAATTCAACAGAGACTGTCTAAAACTTTCACACACTAACCATCGGACGAAGATTTGTCTGGGGCAAGTTGACTTTGAAGCGCCGCGGCGGGTAAGATTCACCACGGGAGCCCATTCGATGACAAAGGACGGAACCGGAAGCCGATCCGGCGGGGCCGGAGCGGCGAAGGAGGCCAAGATCTTCTCGCTCGTCCTGATCCCCCTCCTGGGACAGTATGTCGTGACCCTGGAGGAGGTGGCCGGCCAGCGGTTGATCCCGATCTGGATCGGGGTCAATGAGGGCAACGCGATCGGGCTCAAGCTCCAGGAAGAGCAGCTCCCCCGTCCGATGACCCACGACCTGATGTCCAATCTCCTGGATATGTTCCGGATCAAGGTGGAGCGGATCGTCGTCACCGACCTCAAGGAGGGGACCTACTACGCGGTGCTTCACCTCATGGAGGGGAGCCGCCGTTTCAAGGTGGATTGCCGCCCCTCTGACGCGATGGCGCTTGCCGTCCGGACCCAGTCCCCGATTTTCATCGAAGAGCGGGTCCTCAAGAAGTGTCCGGTGATCATGAAACCGATCTCCGAGGATGATGTCGCCAAGTTCAAGAAGGAAATCCAGGGGTTGAAGCCGGAGGATTTCTTCAAGGATTTGGAAGGTCCCACCCCCCACAATCCCTGAAAATCCAGGTATACTTCTGACCGGGGCTTGAGAAAGCTTGTTTTTCTATCCCCTTGTCCCATTAGGGGTTAATTCTATTAGGGGGGTGCATGAGGCTGGTGGAGGAAAAAGAGGCGGCAGGCAGTATCAAAAAGATTTTCGAGGAGGTCAAGCGGACCCTCCAACTGCCGTTCGTCCCGAAGATCTTCCGGGCGCTGGCGGCCGCCCCGGACCGGCTGGAGGCCGTCTGGGGGGAGCTTCGGGAGCAGGTGGGGTCCGGACACCTGGATCTGCGCTCCAAGGGGGTCGCCGCTTTCGCCGTTTCCGAGGCGATGGAAAGCGCTTACTTCTCGCCGATCTACGCCAGCGCGCTCAAGCGCCTCGGCGTCCGGGATGAGGAGTTGGAGGAGATTCGGCGCCTGGCCGCGCTTCTCAAACAGCTCAATCGGACCGCCGCCGATTGGAAGTTGGAGCCGGAACTGTGAGCCCGCCCCTGCGCAAGCATGCCGGCGCCAACCGGCGCCATCTGGAGGCAGGGGGACTGCCGGTCCTGCCGGCGTTGCCGCTGAAGAACCTTAAGCCGATCTTTCTCGACTTCGACGATTCGATGGATCCGGCCGCCTGGGCCCGCCGGATCTGGTGGGTCTCCAACGGCATCGGCGGCTACGCGGCCGGCGCGATCACCGGGATGAACAGCTGCCGCAGCCACGGGCTTTTGGCCGCCGCGCTCGATCCACCGGCCGGCCGGGTCCTGATGCTCTCCAAGTTCGAAGAGACGCTGGTGGCGGCTCCGCGGGGCCGCTACGAGCTGTCGGTCAACCGCCATCCCGGCACCTTCCACCCGGAGGGACACCGCTACCTGGTTCAATTCCGGCTGGATCCCTGGCCGACCTTCCTCTACCGGATTGGCGGGATCCTGCTGGAGAAGTGGGTCTTCATGCTGCCGGGGGAGAATGCGACGGTCGTCGGCTACGCTCTGCATGCCGCTCCGGGGCCGGTCCGTTTGAATCTCAGGCCGCTGATTCCGCTTCGTCCGCTCGACCGGTTGACGACCGAGCGGGTGGCTGACCCGCCGAAATGCGTCGAACGGCCCGGCGAGGTGACGATCGAATCGCCGGAGGTTCCGGTCCCGCTGGTTCTGCACCACAGCGCCGAATGGGTGGAGTCGGCCCCCTGCTGGGTCCGAGGAGTCGTTTATCCGGAGGACCGTTTCTCCCCGGGCGCTCGGGAGGATCTCTGGTCCTTCGGGGAGCTGGTCCACCTGCTGCGGGTGGGGGAGGCGGTCGCGGTCGTGGCCTCGACCGGACGGCAGGGGACCGCCGAGCCGGCTTTCCACCAGCGGCGGGTGGAGAACACCTTGACGGTCGCCGCCCGGCTTCAGGATCCCCCGGGCGCCGGGACGCTGGCGGCCCGGCTTTCCTGGAGCGCCGAGCAGTTCCTGGTCCGCAAGAAACCGCTCGATGAACGGCTCTTCCTGCAGGGGGCGGCCCCGACCGGGCCGCCGGCCGGGCGGGAAGCATTGATCGCCCTGCCGGGGCTGCTGCTGGCGACCGGCCGGCAGGAGCCGGCGCGGGCGGTCCTGGAGACCCTGGCCCGGGAGGTCAAGGACGGGCTGGTGCCGGTCCGCTTTTCGGAAGAGGGCTGCTTCCCGGAGTACGATTCGGCCGACACCTCCCTCTGGTTCATCTGGGCGGTCTGGCATTACTGGAAGAGCACCCGGGATCTCAAGTTCATCCGAAAATCCCTCCTCCTCCCGATGGAGGAGATCATCCAGGGGTACCTGGACGGGACCCTCTTCGGGATCGGCATGGAGGAGGACGGCCTGGTGGTCCTGCCCGATGAAACGCTGCCGCTGACCTGGATGGACGCCTGGGAGCCGGGCAAGACCCGCTCCGCTCCCGGCTGCGCGGTGACCCCCCGCAACGGCTGTCCGGTCGAGATCAACGCCCTTTGGTACTGCGCGCTGAAGATCATGGAGACGCTGGAGGAGGAGATGGGGCGGCGGCGGGCCGCCACCTTCCACCGGCTCGCCCACCTGGTGCAGGGGCGCTTCCAGCAGGTGTTCGTCTCTCCGACCGGCGCGGTCTACGACCGGGTCCTCGAGGGGCTGCAGGATCCCTCGCACCGCCCCAACGCCCTGATCGCCGCCGGCCTGCCGTTCACCCCCTTCTCCAAGGAACAGGCGGCGCGGGTTCTCGCCGACGCCGAACGGGAGCTGTTGACGCCGTTCGGCCTCAGGACCCTGTCGCCCAAGGACGGCCGGTATCAGGGCCGCTGCGCCGGGAACCTGAAGGCGCAGGCGCAGGCGATGCACCAGGGGACGGTCTGGAGCTGGCTGATGGGCCCATATGTCTCGACGGTCCTCAAAGTCCGGCGGCTGACCCGCTCGGTGCAGAGCGATCTGAAGGGAAGGATTGGGTTCTTCCTGGAGCAGATGGAACGGCGGCACCTGGGGATTGTTCCGGCTCTCTTCGACGGGGATGCGCCGCACGCGCCCCGGGCGGGGGCGGGCGCCGAGGCGGCCGCGGCCGGCATGCTGCTCAAGGGGATCCAGGAGGCCAAGCTCAGGGAGCGCGCGTGATAGAATGAGCCCGATGCGGAACGAGAAGGGGTTGACCCTCGTGGAGATCATTATCGCCGCCTTCCTGGTCGGCGTGGTGGCGCTCGGGATCGGGTCGCTGATGAGCACCTTCTCCTCCCAGATGGTCCAGACCGCCGGGACGATGACCGGCCAGGCCGATGCCAACTTCGCGATGGAGCACATGAAGCGGTACCTGGCTCAGGCGACCAGCTTCGTGCTGGTGGATGTGGACGGCAACGGCGATTTTGAGCGGATCGAGTTCACCCGGATCCCAACGGTGGGGGCGGTCGAAGCCGAGTGCGCCTATGAATGGATCACCGCCGGCGGCAGCTTCGTGCGGTACACTGAGGACACCGATGCCAACGGGACCAACGACATCACCGAAACCTTGACGGATCGAGTGAACCTGCTGGATTTCAACGATCCGACCGCCAACGAGATCGAGGTGGAGCTGGAGGTTCAACCCGCCGCGTCGCCCCGGCCTTCCCGCATGCGGACGACGGTCAGCCCCCGGGGGATTCCGTGAATCGTCCTCTCGCCAATGAGCGGGGAGCGGCGCTGGCGATGACGATCGCCGCGGCCTTGCTGATCACCGGGATGGTGGTGTTGATGTCCCGGATGACGATGCGCCGGTTTGAGTCGGCCTCTTTCCGGAGTGACCGTCTGGCGGCGCTGAATCTCAGCGAGGCGGGCACCCGCTACGCCTGGGCCCGTCTCAGCAGCGGGACCGATACCCTCGCGGCGGACGCGGAGGCCGCCGGGGACGACACCGAGTACATCATTGCTTCGGCAACCCCCTCTCCGGTCTCCGGTTTGGTGCCGGACGAGACCGATCCCATGCTGCGGCTCAACGGCCGGGAGATTGAGGTGCGGGTGATTTGGCAGAATCCGGACGGGACGCAGGGACCGGCCCTGCCCAACGGCGCGGAGTTTGAGGTGCATGTCTACACCGACTACGGATACGGACCGGACACATGATGATCCCGGCGAATGAGCGGGGGGTTTCCCTCATCGAGGTTCTGGTCTCGGTGGTGCTGGTGGGGCTGGTGGCCGCCGGGCTGATCGGCTCCCTCGTGCTGATTCGCCAAGGGGGGTGGCGCTCCAACAGCGAGAGCGAGATGGGGGAGTACGCCCAGCGGATCGCCGAGGAGCTGCGGACGGTTGTCACCGGCGCCCGGGCCGACGGGCTGGACCTGGCCCCCGGCTTCTATGTCGGGAGCGATTATCAGGATTATGATTGGGATCCGGACACCGCCGGCCGGCAGGACCCGGCCAACGCCTGCGGGGCGACGATCGTCCCGATCGATGCGCTGGATGTCAGCGTCCTCAACCCGGGGTTGGTCCGGTTCAATCCCCGGATTGCCTACTATGTGGAAGACATGGTGACCCAGGTGGCTCCCAACGGTGCGGAGGATCCCAATGATAAGACCGGCTGCAGCTTGGGGGCCGGCCGGGCCGCCGACGCCGACGGGGACGGGACGATGGACCTGCTCTGGACCAAGATCACGATCGACTGGGACGCCCCCACCACCAACTGACCCCCCTTTACACCTTTCCTCCATTGGGGTAGAATACGCCTCTCGCCAAAGATTTCTCTGCGGCAATTTTTCTTCCTTAAGGGGGGGGTGTGAGCGCGGAAAAACAGCAGCATCCGATGGACCTTCAGGAGCCGGATCCGACCGGAAATCCGAGTCCGGCAATCGCCAAACTTTCCATTGACGGCAAGACGATCGACCTGCCGGTCGTGACCGGCACCGAGCAGGAGAAGGGGGTCGACATCACCAAACTCCGGGCGCAGACCGGGGCGGTGACGATTGATCCGGGCTTCGCCAACACCGCTTCGTGCCTGAGTGACATCACCTTTCTGGACGGCGAACGAGGGATCCTCCGCTACCGGGGAGTCCCGATCGAGGAGTTGGCCGAGCACGCGACCTACACCGACACCGCCTATCTTCTGATCCACGGGAATCTGGCCCCCCAGCGGGAGTTGGACCAGTTTTCCGGCCGGATCAACCAGAAGGTGAATCTCCCGGCGGGGTTGGAGAAGTTCTACGACTGCTTCCCCAAGGGGACCCACCCGATGGCGATGCTCTCGGCGATGGCGGCGGCCCTTTCGGGGTCTTATCCGGCCCTGCTGAATCCGACGCCGACCCGGGAGGAGATTGACGAGGTGATCGTCACCCTGCTCGGCCAGTTTCCGACCCTCTGCGCCTACGGCTATCGCAAGGGACAGGGCCTGTCGTTGATCCCGCCCCGGCAGGATCTGGCCGGCGTCGCCAGCTTCCTTCACATGATGAACGGCCGCCCGGGGGATCAGCAGGATCCCAACCCGGTCGCGGTCAACGCGCTGAGGAAGATCCTGATCCTGCACGCCGACCATGAGCAGAACTGCTCCACTTCGACGGTCCGGCTCGTCGGCTCCTCCCGGGCGAACGCCTTCGTTTCAATCGCGTCGGGGGTGGCCGCCCTCTGGGGGCCGCTGCACGGCGGCGCCAATCAGGCGGTCATCGAGATGCTGGAGCAGATCCGGGCCGACGGGGGGGAGTTCTCCAAGTTCATCCGGATGGCCAAGGACAAGGACTCCGGCTTCCGGATGATGGGCTTCGGCCACCGGGTCTACAAGAACTTCGACCCGCGGGCCAGGATCCTCAAGGCTTCCTGCGATGAGGTGCTCGGCAAGCTCGGCATCCACGACCCGCTGCTGGACTTGGCCAAGCAGCTGGAGGCGGCGGCCCTCAAGGACGATTACTTCGTCTCCCGCAAGCTTTACCCGAATGTGGACTTCTACAGCGGCATCATCCTCCGGGCGCTGGGGATCCCGACCGAGCAGTTCACGGTGATCTTCGCCCTCGGTCGGCTGGCCGGCTGGCTGGCCCACTGGAAGGAGATGCTGGAGTCGCCCGGGTTTAGGATCGGGCGGCCCCGCCAGATTTACACCGGCCCGACCCAGCGGCGCTTCGTCCGGGTCGCTCAGCGGGGCTGACGCCATGGCGAAGCCGAAAGTCGGGATCATTGGGGCCGGGAATGTCGGGGCTACCTGCGCCCAGCGGATCCTGGAGCGGGACATCGCCGATGTGGCGCTGGTGGATGTCGTCGCCGGGTTGGCGGCCGGCAAGGCGCTGGACCTGGCCCAGGCGGCGGTGCTGGAAGGGCATGACGGCAAGATCGTCGGTTCTCATGAATACACGGGCCTGCAGGGGGCCCAGATCGTCGTCATCACCGCCGGCATGGCCCGCAAGCCGGGGATGACCCGGGAAGACCTGCTCGAAGCCAACGCCAAGATCGTCCATTCCATCGTCCCCCGGGTGATGTCCCAGGCGCCGGAGGCGATCCTGATCTTGGTCAGCAATCCGCTGGATGCGATGGCCTACCTGGCGGCCCAGATGACGAAGTGGGGGCCCCGCCGGGTTTTCGGCATGGCCGGCGTTCTGGACTCCGCCCGGCTGCGCTGCTTCGTCGCCGAGAAACTCAAGGTCTCCGTCAAGGAGGTGCAGGGGCTGGTGCTCGGCGGGCATGGCGACACGATGGTGCCGGTGCCGGAGATGACGACCGTCGCCGGGGTCCCGATTACGAAGCTTCTTCCGAAGGAGGAGGTGGAGCAGCTGATTGAGCGGACCCGCAAGGGGGGCGCCGAGATCGTGGGGCTGCTCAAGACCGGCTCGGCCTTCTATGCTCCGGCCAGCTCCACCGCCGACATGGTGCAGGCGATCCTCCTCAACGAGAACCGGATCCTCCCGGTCTGCGCCTGGCTGACCGGCCAGTACGGGCTCGACAAGGTGTACTGCGGCGTCCCGGCCCGGCTGGGGCAGGGGGGGCTGCGGGAGGTGGTGGAGATTCCCCTGTCCGACGCGGCCAAGAAATCCCTGAATCAGTCGGCCGACGCGGTCCGTAAGGAAATGAAGGCGATTGACGCCTTTCTGAATGCGGCTGCTTGAGCATCAGGCCAAGAAGCAGTTTGCCGCCTGGGGGATCCCGATCCCCGCAAGCGCCCTTTACCGCGCCGCCCTTTCCGTTCCCGCTCTGAAGAAAAAGCTCGGGTCTTTCCCCTGGATATTGAAGGCGCAGGTCTATGCCGGCGGCCGGGGCAAGGGGGGCGGCATCCAGAAGATCAAGAGCGGCGGGGAGCTGAGAACGAAGGCCCGGCAGCTGCTCGGCCGGCCGCTTATAACGCCGCAGACCGGCTCCGATGGGGTGCCGGTTCGGTCCCTCCTGGTGGAGCAGGGGCTGACGATCCAGAAGGAGTTCTATGTGAGCGTCCTCTTGGACCGGACGCTGGGCCGGCCGATCGTCGTCGCCTCCGGGGAGGGAGGCATGTCGGTCGAAGAACTGGCGGCGGAGCGGCCCGAAGCGATCCTGCGATTACCGTTTGATCCGCTGGTTGGCCTGCTGCCTTTCGAGGCCCGGAGGATTGCCAAGGGGATCGGCATCCCGAAGGCCCATCTGGCGTCCGCCGAAAAACAGTTGATCGCGCTGGCCGCCGGTTTTCTCGCTTCCGACGCGTCGCTGGCCGAGATCAATCCCTGGGCCCTGACGAAGGAGAAGGGGCTGCTCGCTCTGGACGCCAAGTTGACGATCGATGACAGCGCCCTGTACCGCCAACCGGCTCTCAATCCCCTCAAGACCGCCGACGCCGACAGCCCGGCCGAGGCGAAGTCCCGCCGGATCGGGATCAACTATGTGGGGCTGGACGGCACGGTCGGCTGCATGGTCAATGGGGCGGGGTTGGCGATGGCGACCATGGATTTGATCAAGCTGCACGGCGGCTCGCCCGCCAACTTCCTGGATGTCGGCGGCGGGGCCAACGTGGACCAGGTCCGGGAGGCCTTCAAACTGATCTTGTCCGACAAGAAGGTGCGGGCGGTCCTGGTCAACATCTTCGGCGGCATCATGAAGTGCGATGTTGTCGCCCAAGGGATCATTCAGGCGGCCCGGACGATCCGGATTGGGGTGCCGCTGGTGGTGCGCCTCGAAGGGACGAATGTGGAGCGGGGGATGGAGATGCTGAACCGGTCGGGCCTGGGGCTGATCACCGCTTCCGATATGAACGACGCGGCCCAAAAGGTTGTTCAGGCGGCCGCCCCATGAGCATTCTGCTGGGCAGCACCATCAAAGTCATCGTGCAGGGGATCACCGGCAAGGCGGGTGGTTTCCACGCCGCGCAGATGCTGGAGTACGGAACGCCGGTTGTCGCCGGCGTCACCCCCGGCCGGGGGGGGGAGCGCTGGGAGAAGAAGCTGCCGATCTTCGACTCGGTCGCCGAGGCGGCGGAGAAGACGGGTGCGACCGCGACCGGGATCTTCGTGCCGGCCCCCTTCGGGGCCGACGCGATCCTGGAGGCGGCCGCAGCCGGCCTGGAACTGATCGTCGTGATCACCGAGGGGATCCCCGCCCGGGACATGGCCCGGGTCAAGCGGCTGGTCCGGCAGGTCTCGCCGCTTAAGAACGGGCCGGTCATCATCGGGCCCAACGGACCGGGGCTGATCACGCCGGGGCAGGCGAAGATCGGCATCATGCCCGGCTACATCCACACCCCCGGCCCGGTCGGGTTGGTCTCCCGCTCCGGCACCCTGACCTATGAAGCGGTCTGGCAGCTGACGCAGCGGGGGCTCGGGCAGTCCACCTGCGTCGGGATCGGCGGGGACTCAATCCCCGGCACCGGCTTCATCGAGGTTCTGGAGCGGTTCGAGAAGGACCCGGCCACCAAGGCGGTCGTCCTGATCGGAGAGATCGGCGGCTCCGCCGAGGAGGCGGCCGCCGACTACATCCGGGAGCATTTCTCCAAGCCGGTCGTCGCCTTCGTCGCCGGCGCCACCGCCCCGAAGGAGAAGCGGATGGGGCATGCCGGCGCGGTGATCGCCCAGGGGCAGGGGACGCACGAGTCGAAGATCAAGGCGCTCAAGGCGGCCGGCGTCTCGATCGCCCGCAATCCCTCCGACATCGGCGAGACGATGGCGGAGCTGTTTCAGAACAAAGATCTGATCCCCGCCCTCCAGTAACACAGCCGCCTGGAGTTGCCGGCGGCCATCCCCTTCCCGGAATCCCGCGCCGTGGGCCGGGGTTCGAGGAACGCATCGTTTTCCCCACCGTGGAAAACGACGCTTGGCTCCTCGACCTCGCTCGTCCCGCCCCAAAGAGGCGGGACACCATGGCCGCTCGGTCTGCGGACATCCTCTCACCCCGACCCCCGACACAGAATTCCTTTCAGGGGATAGGGGCCGGTGACTGCTCCCCTGTGCAGCTATCTGGCCGGGGTTGTTCCCCCGAGGCCTCCGGCGAATCCTCCGCCATTCGCCAATCCCCGGCCATGGAATGCCCTCCGCGAATCCTTCGCCGAATTTTTTGAGGAATGACTGTCACGCGGTTATTTTCTCTTGACTATATAACCTATAGGTTATATACTTGATCTATGGGAGCCAGGCAGGTTGTTTATTATGTGGATGCGCGGGGGTGCAGCCCGGTTCTTTCTCTTCTGCAGGAGCTGCCGGCCAAGGAACAACAGAAGATATTGGCCTATGTTTCTTATCTGGAGGAGAGGGGGGAAGAGTTGAGGCGGCCGATCTCCGATTATGTTGGCGACAAGCTATATGAGCTGAGACCCGGGGGGCACCGGGTGCTCTATTTCTTTATGCTGAGAGGCTGCGCGGTGATCGTTCATCTGTTTCGAAAAAAGACGGACCGATTGCCGGAGTCCGAGAAAAAGATCGCCTTAAGCCGGATGCAGGATTTTTTGAGACGCTACCGGGAAGGCGAAGTTACTTTGGAGGGAGCAGCATTATGAAGCCTATTCGCGCCAAAACTCATCGGGAAGTGTTGAAGCCGTTTTTGAAAGACGCGAGATTCCGAAGAGGATTTGAGGAAGAGCTGGAGAAACTTCGCATCGTGGATTCGTTGATTCGTCTCCGGGAGCGACAGGGCCTGACACAGTCTCAGCTTGCTAAGCGGATCGGTGTTAGTCAGCCGTTTATTGCCAAGTTGGAGTCTGGAGAAGCACATAACTTCAGCATGGAAACTTTGATCAAGTTGGCGGCCGCTTTGGACAGCGAATTGGAAGTTCGCTTTCATCCGCATCGCGCCAAAGCTGCTTAAAGATGCTGTGCGGTTTTGATCTGTTCGGTTTCTTGGGCGCCGAAGTAAGCAACGTGGTTCTGCTCTATTTCTTCAGCGCTCTCGCGCAGTCTGCGGCTGCGTTGATTGCGGTAATCGGCGTCTTTGCTGTCTTTAGATTGCAGAACAATGGTATGGAACTTAGCGATTCGTATAGGATGGCCAGGGCGTGGATGAAGCATCTGAATTTTAGTGCCGCCGACTCTTTTTCGAAAGACCGCGTGAAGGAATTGTTGCGGGGAGTCGAAACAAACAACGGGAAACTGGCTGAGGAGATAGAGGGATGGCATTCACCCAGGGAGCCCAAAGAGAATTTTCGGTCCAGGTCGCGGGAACTGCTTGAGTTGATAGGCATTTGCGAGAGGAGACACAACAATCTTGTGGTTCGAGCTGTTCCGTCATTTGTTGCTTGGAGCTCTGTTTTCCTGGGGTCGCTAATTGCCCTTGTGGTTATTCGGGGTGAATCAGGGTCCAGCAGTATTTTCTTGCCGGGTGTCTTTCTGATTCTTACATTGTGGTCTGGGTTCCGAACGAGAGCCTTCATGCGGATATGTTTGAGCGATTCTTGGGGGAGAGAGAATAAGGCCTGATTTGATCCTCAGGCGGTTTGGCCGGTGAAGGTGAAGTCCCGGAGGATCATTGCCGGGCAGGTGACGCCGGCGAAGCCGTGGGCCGGATCGGCCACCAACCGCCGCTCCTTGGAGAGGGCGACCACCTTTAAGAGGGATTCCACGACCGACTGCGTGAACCGCAGGTTCTTGACCGCCCCGGTCACCTTCCCGTTCTTCACCTGAAAGGTCCCGTCCCTCGTCAGTCCCGTCATCAGCGCCGTCTTGGGGTTCAGGAAGCCGTTCACATAATGGAAGCGGGCGATCCAGAGCCCCCGGTCGAGGGTCTGGAGCATTTCCTTCGCCGGCGTTTTCCCCGGCGCCAGGAAGAGGTGGGCCGGGGCCGGCCCCCCCTCGGCGTCGTCGTAGGGGAGGGCGTGGCCGGTGGATTTCCCGCCGGAGAACTTCGCGTAATGGTGGTCGCTGACCACCCCCCGGGCGACACCCTTTTCGATCAGGGGGACCGGCCGTTTCGGGGTCCCTTCCGGGTCGAAAGGCACCCGCAGCCCGGCCGGATCCGTTCCGTCGTCCCAGATCGAGATGTTGGTTCCGACCACCTGTTTCCCCATCTGATCGGTCAGGAAGCTGGAGCGGTTTTCAAGCGACCTGGCGCCGAAAGCGGTGAAGCTGAGCCACTCCATCAGTTCGGCGACCGCCTCCGGCTCCAGCAGGACGGCGAATTTCCCGGGTTTGAGATCCTCCGGGTTCCGGTTGAGCCGGCAGAACTGGAAGGCGCGCTGAGCAGTCCCCTTCAGGTCCAGGTTCC
>PCVW01000003.1:56488-57269 GCA_002787095.1 Candidatus Omnitrophica bacterium CG11_big_fil_rev_8_21_14_0_20_64_10
CCGGGAAAACATTTATTTTATTAATTTCTTCCTTGTCTCTTTCAACCCTTTCCCAGGAAAAAAGCATCATTTTCTTCAACTCCTTTGGTGTCAAGTAATCCATAATTTGGACTTAACGAATTTTTTCCTCAAACTCCCTTAAGATTTTAGCTGCTATTTCTTGACCGCCAAGACCAAAAGCAATGCCTACCGCTATTACTATGGTGCCGACAAAACCAACAAAAATAGTCATCACCAAATTTGGAGCAATTTGAAGCTGGTAAAGAATTGCCAGAGTGGCCAAACTCCATATTGCCCAGCGAATCATTCTGCCGAGAAAACGAGAATAAGTTATTTTCTCTTTTTCCAAAACAGCAATCATGATTTTCTGGGAAAAATCAGAAGCGAAAACAGCACCAATAAAAATCAATGAAGCAATAAAAATATTGGGGAAATAGCCTACGATCTGTCCTAAAAACTGGCTAAACTGAGGCAAACCAATAATTTCAGCTGAAGCCATTAAAAACAGGGTTATTATAAAACATCTTGTGATATTTCCGAAAAAATGAGGAGCATCAAAAGAAACTTCAGCTCTTCCCAGGCTCTCTTCCCAATTCATTCTTTTTAGAACCTGATTTAGGCGTGTTTTATTCAAAATCCGAACTACCAGATTATCGGCCCATTTGGCAATTAAAAGGCCTATTAAAAAAATCCAGGTTGCCCAGACAAGACGGGGCAGGTTTTCAACAAAACTTTCTAAAAATAATTGAAGAAATTCTCCTGGCATATTGAATAATTAGTT
>PCVW01000002.1:0-371 GCA_002787095.1 Candidatus Omnitrophica bacterium CG11_big_fil_rev_8_21_14_0_20_64_10
GTCCGCCTGGAACACCGTCCCCACCGTCTCTACCTCGTCCACCACCGCCTGACCGCCGCGGATCATATACCGCGTCGTCACCTGAGCCTCCGTCCGCGACCCCTGCGCGTCCACCGTCAGACGCTCGGAAGGGGTCACCTGTGTGACGGAGAGCAACAGGCCGGACCGGATCTGGCCCGACTCCGTCATATACAGAGGAAGGTCTTCGTCCGACACCTGCGTCAGGTCCCCGATCACCGTGGCCTGATCCGTGTAGCGTCGCACCTCGTGGCTCGAAGACTCGCTCGTCCCACCCCCGGACAAGGTGCTCGTGGAGCGCGATTCCGTCTCCATCAGCCGCGTCTGACCCAGCACCACTCCCGACCGCTGCG
>PCVW01000002.1:403-10570 GCA_002787095.1 Candidatus Omnitrophica bacterium CG11_big_fil_rev_8_21_14_0_20_64_10
CTTAAGAACAAATTCGAGATCTCTCGCCCCTCCGGAGCTCGAGATGACAGAGGGAGCGTAGTAATCGGTATCCGCCAGCGGATCGCCCGCGGAAACGACGGCCGGCTCATCGCCGGTCGAATAGGAGAAGGTCTCGGTGATGTCGGAATCGGCGGTGGAGCCGTCCAACTGGGTTTGGCGGGTCACCGTTCGCTGGGTCAACCGCTGGGCCTGATCCCGGACGATCGCGAAGGTCTGGGACCAGGCGGTTCCCCGGGTGACATTCCCGAAAACATCGCTCTGATACAAGCCGATCGCCTGGCCGGCCGGATCCTCGGCCACCGCCAGCCCGATCCCCGAGGAACCGATCAGAAGGCCGGAGAAGCGGAGCCGGCCGTCCCGAACCATCTGGGGATCCCGGAAATGGAGCGTCCCGTCCGCCGCCCGAACCACCAGGTCGGTCCCGGTCAGCTGATCGGCCCGTTCCCCGCCCTGCGCGTAGTCGTAGGTCTGCGCGTAGTGCTGGACCGTCCGCCCCCCCTGGGTGTCGGCGGAGGTGGAATGGAACTCGGAACGGGCCGCCTTCATCTGCCCGTTGACCGCCTCATACGCGTTTGAAACCAGGACCTGCGTCTTGTCGCCGAAGAGGGTCTCCACCTGGGTCACCGTGCCGGCGTGCGTCCGGGAAGAGCCGTCGAACAGGTCGTCATACGCCACCTCGAGATCGGTCTGGCCGATCTGCCCCCAATAGGTGCCGGTCTCGCCGTCCAGGGTGATCTCGGTCAATCCCCACCGGGTCATCCCCGCGGAGCGGGAGGTGGTCACCGTGCCGTCCAGCGTGGTCGAGGCCGCCTCCTGGGAGAACCGGTTCTCCAGGATCCGGCCCAAATCGTCGTACAGGGTGTCGGTCATCGAGACGGCCCGGCGGGTCGACTCCAGGGTCGGGTGAGCCGTCTCCGAAACCGAACGGGTCTGCAGGGCCCGGTCGGTCCCATGGAAGATCTCGTGGGCGAGCGTCTCGACCAGGGTCCGGGTTACTTCCCCGATGGCCGAACGGCTGATCGAGACGGCCCCGACATGGGTCGCCGCTTCGCCGGTGATCGGATCGACGAACGCCACCGCCTCCTCGGTCACCTGGGTCAGCAGTCCGGAAATCATCCGGTTGTCCGGGGTCAGATACCGGCGCCGGCTGGCGGCGTTGACCCCCGGCAGCAGATCCGCCAACTCCTCATCCGAAATGATCCCGTCGGCCAGCATCGCCGGCGTGACCTCGTCGCCGGTCGTGTAGGCGAACCGGCTCCGGCTCCGGGTGAAGGTGGTCTCCCCGGTGATGGTCCGGCTGTGGGCAAAGGTCTCGGTGGACTGAACCAGGGGCCGGCCCTGGACGATGGCCCGGACCGATCGGCTGAAGGTCCGGGTCTCGGTGCCGTCCAACCGGCGGCTGACCGTCAGGACCCCGGCCGGATTGATCTCCTCGGCCGAGATCACCCCGTCCCCGTCCGGATCGAACGACTCCCCGATCCCCATCTCCTCGGAAGCGACCAGCAGCCCCGCCGCGATCCGGCGCTCCCCGGTCCGGGGGTCCTCCACGATGAAGTCGGACTTGACCCGGAAGGCGCCCGGCGTCTCCGGATCCGCCTCGACCCAGTCGGTCGCGGCGATCGGGTCATCCGCCGCGATCCCGGCAAGCGGCTGATCGGCCGTCGCGATCCGGTTCTGGATCACCCCCCGGGTGGTCCCGATCGTGCCGTCAATCTGGATGAACTGGGTGACGGTCTCAGAGGAGCCGGAGCGAATCAGCCCGTCCACGACCAGGGTGTCGTTTCGGACAATCGACTGGGAGCGGTTACCCTGCGCGTCCACGGAATCCACGACCCGGGCGGCGACCCGGTTGATGTTTTCGTTCAGCAGATCCGCATACTCGATCTCGGCGTCCTCGGCGCCGATCAGGCGCAGGTCGTCGTCGTAGACCATCCGCAGCCGGCCCCGCTCCGTCGAACGGGAACCGTCCAGATCGGTCCGGCGATTGGTCGTTTCGGTCTCCAGGACCCGCAGCTGGCCGGTCGTCGTCCCATCGGAGCGGCGGACGATCCCGTACCGGTTGGCGACCAGTTCCAGCACCTCGGCGCCCGTCGCGTCCACCCCCCGGCCAACCGTTCCGACGAAGGACTTCTGAAGCCCGTCGGCCGGGTCGGTGTAGCGGACCGCCTGCTCGGCCGCTCCGGTCAACTGGAAGTTGGCGTCGTACAGGTTCCGGAGGATACCGTGCCGGCTGAAGGTGGTTCCGTCCGGATTCCGGATGGAAGCGAAGGTCTCCACCTGGTCCGCCAGCGGCCGGCCCGGACCGGCCGGGGTCAGGAAGGTCGTCTGGCTGAGCGTCTGGGTCACCCCGCCCAACAGGTCCTGAACAGTCTGAATCTCGCCGGCAAAGGTGCGGACCTCCCCCGTCAGAAGATCGATGTACTCCAAGGGGAGCATCTCGGCCCCGGTCAGCAGAGCGGTCCTGGGGTCATATCGAAGGGCCATGCTGGAGCGGCTCTCGATCACTGAGCCGTCGATGTTGGTCGTGACCGCCTGCCGGTCGGTCTGGACCGTCCGGCTCTGCCCGTTGATGACCGCCAGGGTCTCCTGGACCGTCTCCACCGTCCGGTTCCCGTTCGCGTCCACGGTGACCGTGCCGGTGGCGTCGGCCTGGGCCCCGGTCAGCCGGGCGGTCGCCGGATCGTAGGTATAGGAAACCCGCTGCGGCTCCCCTTCGGTCACGCTGCCGCCGTCGGTCGTGGTCCGGCTGGTCCCGACCGTCTCGGAAAGGCGGAGCTGGCCCTGGATCACCTCGTACTGTTGGCTCTCCTGCCCTTCGGTGCGGGTGAAATCAGCGCCGTCCCGGCCTTGGCTGACCGCCGCTCCCCGGCCCGCCTGGATCCGGCCCACCCCGTCGTAGTCCATCTCCAGCCGCTCGGAACGCTCCGAGACCGAACCGTCCTTCTGGGTCGTGACCACTTGGGTCTCGGAAAGGATCTGGCGGGCCTGGCGGCTGAACAGCTGATAGGTCCCCTGCCGGTTGATCTCGGAGACCGAGAAGTCGGCCGGACCGAAGGAACGGGTCTGCTCGCTACTGGAAACCCCCAGGAGGATCCCCTCGCCGTCGAAGGTGGAGAGGACCGTCTCACGCCCGTCGCTGTGGGAGCCGTCCAACCCCTCGGAATGGGTCTCCCGGACCGTCCGGATCTCCCGGGCCTGTCCCCGGAACAGATCGAAGGTGCCGGTCTCATGAATCCGGCTGGTCGTGAAACCGAAGGCGTCGACGACGGTCCGATCCCCCTCCCGGGAAACGCCGGTCAGCCGGACCGTCTCCGGATCGTAGTCGGTCCGAATCGTCTCACGCCCCTCGGCGACCGTGCCGTCGATGCTCTCCGAATGAATTTGGCTCACGGTCTCCACCTCCCGCGCCTGCCCCTGGATCAGCTCAAACCGGCCGGTCCGGCTGGTCTGGGTGGTCGTGAAGCCCTCGGCGTCGGTCGAGGTGCCGCTGCCGGTCCGGTCGGCCCCGGTCAGCCGGCCGGCGGCGTCATAACCGAAGGTGGTCCGATCCTCAGAGCTGGAGACCGCTCCGTCGATGCTCCGGGCGTCGGTTTCGGTCCGGCTCTCCACCGCCTGGAAGACGCCGGCGAACCGTTCGTAGCGGTTGCTCCCCTTGGAAACCGAGGTCGTAAATTCCCCGTCGGACCGGGACACCGTTACCGAACCGACATGCTGCTCTTCCACCCCGGTCAACGGGTTGAAGAAGGTGACCTCCCCGTCCCGCTGATCCGTGGGGCGGCCGGCCGTGTCGTAATCGGTCGCCACCGCCGCGTATTGGAAGGCGTAATCCCCGTTGGCATCCCGCCGCTCGGTGACGCTCGTGGAGCCGGTCACCTGGGCCTGCCCGGCAAAGACACCGTAGCGCCGGTCGGTCAGGGTCAGGGAGCGGCTGAAATCGTCGGCGTCGGAGGAGAACTGCACCACTCCGGCGTAAGTCTTGGTCTGGCCGTCCAGGTCCTCATAGGTCACCTCGCCGTGGCGGGCCCCCTTGACCAACCCCTCCGGCAGTTTCCCGTCCGGCAAAGCGTAGGCAAAGACAAAGTCGCCCGGGTCCTCGGTCCCGTCCGTCAGCTCGGTCAACAGGAGATACTGGACCTCATCGCCGGAGCCGTCCTTCCGATCGGTCACCGACTCCACGGCCTGCTGGGTCAGGAACGCTTCGTCCCGCCGCACCGTGTAGCCGTCCTGGGACCGGCTCTCGGTCACCGCGTAGCCATGGGCGTCCCGGGACTGGGTCACCGTTTCCCCCTCGGCTGAAACCAGCCGGCCGGTGGCGGGGTCGTAGCTGCGGCGGACGACCTGGGTCGAATGGCTGTTGGCCCCATCCGGCTCGGTCGTGTCGGTGACGGTCTGGGACCGAACCAGCTTGGAGCCGCCGGCAATGATCTCAAAGGTCTGGTCGGTCGTGGAAGCGAAGCGGCGTCCCTCCGGCGAACGGCCGGAAGCGGTCGAGGAACCGGCGACCGCCAAGAGGGCGCCGGCCGCGAGATTCCCATCCGCCCCCTGAAACGCTTCCTTCAAGGTGCCGTCGGGATTTCGATAGAAGTCGGGGATGTCGGCCGGGTCCAACTGTCCCCCTTCGGCATAGGTGAAGCGGGTCGTCCCGGTCGTCTCGACCGTGGTGCCGTCCGTCCGTTCGGTCTGGGTTTCGGCGACCGATTCGACCACCCGAACCTGCCGCAGCGCCGCCAGCAAGGCGTACCGGTCGGTCGTGACGGTCGTGGAGGTCTCTCCATACAAGTTGATCCCTCGGGTCACCGATCCGCCGGTCGCGCCCGACAGGTTGCCGGCGTCATCCAGCTGATACTCGACATGGCTTTCGATGCGGGAGAGGGAACCGTCCGCCCCGATCCGGTGGATTTCGCCGATGGCATGGGCCGCCCCCGGCAGCCCGAAGCTGATCCCGGTGCCCAGCGGGGTGCCGCCGAAAACGCCGGCATCCACGGAATAGGAGAGGCGCAGCCGGGCCTGCTCCCCGACCCCAAAGTAAATGTTCCGAAAATAACGGTTGGTCACATTGCCGAAGTCATCGGTGCCGACCTGAAAGTTGAAACCGGCCGCCCCGGTCAGCTCCCCGGCCGCCGTATAGGCGTAGGTCGTCAACCCGCCGACCATCAGGGACCCGGAATCATCGGTCGAGATTCCCCGTTCCTGGGAAGCCAGAATCCGGCTCTGCCCGCCGATTCCGACTGAGAATTGGTCCACGGTTGATACGGTTCGGCTGCCGGCCGCGATGTCCTGCGAGATCTGGCTGCCGATCGCCTCGGCCGACAGCAGGATCCCCTTCTCCGTCCGGTGGTTGAAGGTGATCAGATCGGTCTGGCTCTGCTGGAGGCCGGAGTTGGTGCGGCTGATGCTGCGAGAGAAGATCACCTGGCCGTTGGTGTCGTAAAGGACATTGTCCAGGGCGTAATCGGTCGGACCGGCCTGATCGGATCCGGTCCGCAGCTCCCGCTGGCCGATCAGGAAACCGGTGTCCGAATCATAGAGGATCCGGTCCCGGAAGGTCTCGCTCGCCCGGTCGGTTGTGATCTCCCGGGCCGCCCGGGTGATCACCTCTTCCTCCAGGAAGTCTCGGAACGACTTGCCCGGCTCCAACTCCAGCAGGACCTGGAGATCCTCGTAGGCCAAATCCTTCCCCTCAATCTGATAGACCGAGAGCCGCTCGGAGCCCTGCTCCCGGCTTTCCACAAACTGGCTGGTCACCTGGCCGGCGTCGTTGTACTGCTGGAAGACGGTCCGGTTCTCCTCCCGGGCCGTCTGCTCCAGCCGGCCCGCCCCGTCCGCCTCCATTCGGACCGTCGTCTCCCGAGTCCCCTCGACCAGATCGGAATCGTAATGCCGCGTCTCCTGCCGGTAGAGAAGAACCGTCTCATTCCGCTCCATCGGCTCCTCCACCAGGAACAGCTGGCTGCCGATCAGCTCGGCGAGCGGCCGGCCGGAAGCGGTCAGAAGGTCCTGCAACTGCCATTCGTCCAGCGACCGGCCGGCGGCATCCTGAAGGGTCACTCGGCGGCTGGTCTCGGTCCGGTCGGTCACAATCAGGAAGGAGAGGGCCCGGTCGTCGGCGTCGTACAGGGTCCCGTAAGTCCGGGTCGTGCGGGTCTCGCCATTGGGGTCGGTCACCGCCTCCACCGAGTTGACGAGCCGGTCAAACGGGTCGTACTCGGCCTCCCGCAGGTGCCGGGTCGAATCCTGATCGATCGTGTAAACCTCCTCCGATTCGATCAGCTCGCCGGCCGCCAGCAGGTCATCGAGCGTCCGAGACTGATCGCCGGCCTCCTCAATATTCAGCAGAAGCCGAAGCGCCTCGGGGGTCAGCGCCTCCCCGGCGGCGGTCTTGAGGATCCGCCGCACGCCGGTCCCCGACCGGTTGATCCGGGAGAAGGAATGGACGACCCGCCCCTGCTCATCGTAAACCAAGCCTCCGATCTCGATCGTGGTGAGCAGCTTGTCGTTGCTCGAAGTGGTGTACTCCCGGTAGCTGATCGGCAGCCCCCCCTCCCGGTAGACGACATCGGTCCGGAAGCGGGACCGCTCCTCCCGGCTCAACAGGGGGAAACCGCCGGCGTCCAGGACCACCAGCATTTGCTCGGCGGCGGCCCGCGCGGCGGCCGACCCTTCCGGATCGGCAAGCATCTGGTCCGCCTCGGCCCGGAGGCGCTCCTGATCGGCCTCGGTCGCCCGGGTCTCAACCGTCGTCCGGACCAGGAGATTCAGGTCCCGGCCCCGGGCATCCCGGTCGTAGGAGAAGAATTGCTCGGTCGTGGTGGTCCCCCCCTGGATCGTCACCTGGGTCCACTCGACCGCCTGGTTGGCGTCGTTGTACAGGAAACCCTCCCGAACGAAGCTGCTCGTTCGAACGACCGGCGTCACCTCGGCCAGGGCCCCGGAAGCGAGGCGATCCCGCATCTCGGCGACCCACTGCTCGTCCAGATCGGTCTCCAACCCCAGCTGCTCCGCGGCCTCCACCGCCCGGAGATAGACCTGGACCTGGGAGGCGTCCATGTAGCGGGTCTGGGTCTGCTGCTCCTCCTGCCGGGTCAGCCGGCTCTCGGCGCCGTACTCGGCCTGGATCTTCCGCTCGGTGATCTGCCGGTTGTCGAAACCGTCGGTCTCGTTCCAGCGGGTCTCGGTTTCATTCCAATTGAGAGGCTGCCCCTTGTCGTCGTAATCAAAGAAGGTGCGGTGGATCGTGAAATGTTCCCGCTCGGTCTGGCCGGCGGCCTCCCCATGAGCGGCCAACTGCTCCCGCATCGCGGCGACCACCCCGGCCATCCGGGCCTCCTCCTGGGCATCCGCCTCGGCCTGCTGCATCCAGGCTTCGTAGGCGGCCAGGTCCTCCTCGGTGAAAGGGGTCAGGACCGTGGAGCCGGTCGCGTCGTAGGTCTCGATGTTTTCCCCTTTGTAGGTGGCGGTCACCTCCGAAAGAGTCTCCCGGCCGTCGACCCCGATCTGCCGCTCGCTCCAGGCGGTAGCCCGGTTGCCGTTGTAGGCGTGGAAGGTCCGCTCCACAAAGGTCCGGGCTTCCGTGGTCTTCCCGGCCGCGATCTCCCCATCGGTCAGGCGCTGGCGCATCGTCAGGGCCCACTGCATGTCCACCACCGAGGGAACCTCCGCCTCGATCCGGCTGATCCGCTCCTGCAGCTGCCGGATCAATCCCTCGGTCCAGGTCGTGTAGGTGATCGTCGTGGTCCGGTCGTTGATCGGTTGGCGGACCGCCTCGGTGTCCCGCCCAGCGTAGTAGCGGGAGGCGGGGGTGTAGCCGTCGGTCTCCCAGAAGACCCGCTGCATGATCAGCCGCCCCCCCGGCGCGCCGGCCGATTCCCGGTACCGGATCTGTTCGTAGGACCGCATCAGACCGCTGTCGAAGTAGGTCATGTCGGTCGTGGTCTGATAATAGGAGCCCTGCGGGACCCACTCGTTCTCAATGGTCGTGGTCCGGCCGTTTGTGAACCGGAGGATCATCGGCTTGCCGTTCGGAGAGTCCTGCTTCTGCGGCAGGTAGGTGAACTCGCTGACGATCCCGGCCAACTCCTGGATCCGGCCGGAACCGATCTGGCTCTCAGAGACGGTCCCCCGCATCCCGGCCATCGCATCCTGGTGGAGGGCGTCCATCAACTGGGTGGTCCGATAGCTGGCGGCCAGGGTGTTGTATTCGATCGCCGCCTCCAGCTTCTGTTTCTGCTCCAGGTTCTTCCGGAGCTGTTCGGCCCGCTCTTCGAAGGTGGCCAAGTTCGCGTAGTTCGACATGTTGGCCACCAGGTTCTCGGGAGACAGGGGCTGCATCGAAGGCCGGGCGAAGGCCGGCGCGGCCATCCAGGGCAGCTGGGTCAGAAAAAGCGAGGCGGCGGTGATCAGGCCGATCGAGCGGAACAGGGGGCGCCGCTTGGGCGTCGTCCAGACAATCACGGTGCCGGACAGAAGCTCCGAGTCAGAGGGCTTCCCCCCGGCCTTCGCCGGAAGGAATTTGGGATGGAGAAATCGGGACCGGTCTCTCACGATCTTCTCAGATCCATTCTCGGGGGGGCGCCGTTCAGCGTCCCGAGGTGAGCGGTCCCGTCCAACGGCCATGGGCTCCTCGACATTGGTTGCCCCCGTAAAAACCGGGGGTCACTCCTGTCGGCAGCCCAGCCTCCGCCGGGAGGTCCCGGCGGACTGCAGCTTTGCGTCCCATCCTTGCGCCCGCGCAGCCGAAGCTCAAGCTCCGCGGGTCCGCTTGAAGCGGAAATGGTTTGCCTTTTCGGGGAGTCGGCAACACCAGTTTGAACTGGCTCCTATTGTAGCCAAACACCACATAAAAAATCAAGCAAAGAATCTTTTGAAATCTTGCATGGAAACTGTCAGCAAAAAACATATCGAATGATCTCCTGACCTCTATATGCATTGGTTTCCCCACACCCCCAAGGATACTTAACTGAGCACCAAAATGTCAATAATACACGACAAAATTTTTATCACTACTAAATATGAGGATTTCCTGCTGAAAACCGTTGATGGGCTTGCCTGAAGCGGGATAGGCGGGAAAGAGCCGCCATCGGAAGATCAGCCGCGCTTTGGTTCCGGGGAGGAATGGAGCGCCGGCGCAAGGGAAATATAGCACATCAACAACCAAAACCGGAAGAGCCAAGAAAGAAAAAGGGGGCTGGCCCCGGAGGGGGGTAAAGGGGGCAGGCCTGGGGTGATACGGTTATGATACGGTCTCTTCCCTGCTTGAAATAGCTGGTTTTCTAACAAAAATCAACCTGAAGAACCGTATCACATCCTGATTGGCCATATAGATGGCCGGTCCAACCAAAGGAGTCACAAGAGCATTAACAGTCATACCCCCGATTGCGATCAGGGCCATGGGGGCCCAGAGGGAAGACTCTTCGGTCCGGCTGAGCGCCATGGGGAGGAGCCCCAAGATGGTGGTCATGGAGGTCATCGCGATCGGCCGAAGACGGCTGAGCGACCCGGCCACCACAGACCGGAAAAGCCCCCTCCCCTGTCCCAGGAGCCGGTTGGTTTCGTCCACCAGGATGATCCCATTGTTGACCACGATCCCGGCCAGGAAGATCACCCCCATCCAGGCCCCCACATTCATGGATTGGCCGGACCCCGCCAGCAGAACCGCCGCCCCCAGGGTGGAAGGGAGGGCGGTCATCAAGACCACAAACGGCTGCGAAAAGGACTCGAAAAGGGCCCCCATCACCAGCAGGACCAGCGCCAGGGAGATCAAGCCGGCGACCCGGAGCTGGGCGCCGGTCTCCAAGGTCTTGCTGTAGTTCTCTCCGAACCGCCAGTAATAATCCTGCGGGATCGGCAGGTCGGCGATGGCCTGGTGGGTCCGGGCGAAGGCCTCCCCCAGGGAGTAGCGGCCCCGGTTGGCCGAAACCTGGATCATCCGCTGCTTGTCCTTGCGCCAGATCTTGGAGGGGCCCAGCGCCGGTTCCAGGGTGGCCACCTGCTCCAGCTGGACCACCCGCCGGTCCGGCAGGATGAAGGCAATCTTGCGGAGCTTCTCCAGCGTTGCCCGGTCCGCCTCCTCCAGCCGGGTCACCACCTCCACCTCCTTCCCTTCCGTGTGGTACAGGGTGGCCCGCAGTCCCCGCATCTGGGCGTGGA
>PCVW01000002.1:10592-17156 GCA_002787095.1 Candidatus Omnitrophica bacterium CG11_big_fil_rev_8_21_14_0_20_64_10
GCGATCTCCTCGACCGTCAGCCCGTAGGCGGCCGCCCGGACCTTGTCCACCCGGACCAGCCACTCCGGCCGCCCCCGCCGCCACCGCAGCTTGAGATCCGTCAGCCCCGGGATCGTCTTCATCCTTTTCAGCATCTCGATCGAGAGGCTGTTCAGCACATCGTAGTCCCAACCGTACACCTCGATGATCACCTCCCGCTGGGCCGACTCCTGCGGCTCCTCAAAGTAGATGAAGCTCTCCGGGTAGTTGCGCTCCACCTCGTCGCTCAGGGGGCGGATCGACTCGATGACCTCCTTGGTGGAACGGGAGCGCTCGGTCAACGGCACCAGCTTCACATAGACCTTGGAGGACCAGGGCTCAATCCGAGCGGAGACGGTCTTGACCTCCGGGACATCGGCTAGGATCTTTTCGATCTCCTCAACCGCCTTGTCGGAGATCTCCAATTTGGCGCCGCTGGGCAGCTCGACGAAGACGGTGAAATCCTCCTGCTCGGTGGTCCCGAGAAACTCCTGAGGGATCCGGCTGAAAGCCCAGAGACCGGCCCCCCCGAGGCATAGAACGGCCGCGACCACCGCCCAGCGCAGCCGCAGGGCCAACCCCAGGATTCGTCCGAAGCGGCGGCGCCAGAAACCTCGGGCCAGGGAGGCGGCCCGGACCGGGAACCGCATCCGGGAAAGCATCATCGGGACCACCGTGACCGCCACCGCCAGAGAAGCCAGCAGTGAGAAGACGATCGTGATCGCCACCCCCGAGTAGAGGATCCGGATGTCCGGGCTGATGAAGATGACCGGCAGATAGACCACCGCGGAGGTCAGGGTGGAGGCGAGGATGGCCAGGATCATTTCCGAGGTCCCCTCGGCCGCCGCCAGCCGGGGCGGCGACCCCCGGGCCCGGTGCTTGATCACATTGTCGAGGACCACGATCCCGTTGTCGACCAGCAGCCCGACCCCGAGGGCCAGTCCCCCGAGCGTCATGACATTCAGCGTGGTGACCGTCGGGAGAATCCCCCGCATGGAAAAAAGGAGGGCGAAGGTGATCACGGTCGCCACCGGGATCGAAACCGCGACGATCAGAGTGGGCCTTAAGCCCCGGAAAAGGGCGGTCGTCGCCAGCAAGCCGATCAGCAGGGCGATCATGATCCCGGTCATGACCGGCACCGGGATCTGTCCGGTCCGGAAGGAGATCACCGAGAGGATGGTCACGACGACGGCCAGCGGCGGAAAAACGGCCCTGGGGAACCAATGGGTCGCAAGAAACGCCCCCAGCACCAGGATCACAAGCACCGCCCCGGAAAGAAGGGTCGAACCAACGGTGTCGATCGCCCGCCGGATCCGGTCCGCCTGGTTGAAGGTGGTGATGAAGGTCAGCTCCCGGGGGAGCCGGGGATCCTCCTGAATCCGCTCAATGGTCCCCAGCACCCGGTCGGCCACCCGGACGGTGTTGGCGGTGGACTCCTTCTGGATGTAGAGGGAAACCACCGGCAGGGTGTTGACCCGGGCGTAGCTGGTGGCCTCCAGGAAGGAGTCCTTGACCTCGGCGACATCCTTGAGCCGGATGATCGAGCGGCCGGGCGTCACCGCGATCCCCAGCTCCCGGATCTCATCCAGCGATTGGAACTCTCCCATCGCCCGGATCAGCACCTTCCGGCGTTTCTCCCGAACATCGCCGCCCAGCAGGTTCAGGTTGCTGACATTCAGCAGCCGGGTCACCCGATCAATCGGCAGCCGGAAGGCCTGCAGCTTCTCCAGATCCACCTCGACCAGAATCTTCCGCTCCCGGCCGCCGCCCACATCCACATTCGCGACCCCCTCGACCCGGAGGATCCGGTCCTTGATCTGTTCGTCCACGATTCGGCGGAGCATCTCGGGCGTGTAGCCCGGCGCGGTCACCGCGGTGATCAGGACCGGCAAGTCGTTCTGCTCGAAGCGGGCGATCACCGGCTTCTCGATCTCCGACGGCAATTTGTCCCGGATCTTGGAGAAGGTCTCCCGGACCTCGGCGCTGGCCAGATCCATGTCGGTCCCCGGCTCGAACCGCAGGACCACCCGGGCGCGCCCCTCCTCGGAGATCGAGATCACATCCTTGAGCCGGTCCACATCGCTGATCGTCTCCTCGATCGGCTTGGTGACCCGGGACTCCACCTCTTCCGGCGGCATCCCCCCGCGGATGTTGATGATGATGGAGATGTCGCCGTAGCTGAAGTTGGGATACAGCTCGATCGGCAGTCGGGTGAGCGCCACCCCGCCGACCAGCAGGCCGGCCAGGCAGACCATCGCCACCGTGACCGGCCGCCGCACCGAGAACCGCGCCAGACTCATCAGCCGGTACCGTTTCCGTCTGTGCGGGGTTCAACCGATCTCATTGCCGAACCCTGCACATTTGGATAGGGTCCCTTCATGCGAGGGTGTAGTAGCGGCCCCGGGCCAACGGACCGACCCCCCGGATCCGCCCCTGATCCGCCAACTCCTTCAGATCCCGGGCCGCGGTCGGGATCGAGGCGCCGGTCAATTCGGCATACTCCTTCCGGGTGATCCGTTCATGCGCTTGAAGGTATTCGATCAACTGCTTCTGCCGAGGATTCAGGGAGCCGGCCGCCTCCTCCTGAGCGGACTTCTCCTCTTGGGGAAGAGCCGGTGATTCTTGAGGCGGAGCAGGCGGCGCCTCAGGCGGTGCCACTGGTTCAATAGGGGGTTGAGACGGTTCTTCGGCCGGCTGAGATGGTTCTTGAGGCTCAGCCATAACCCCAAATAGAGGCTTATCTTGCGATTCTTCCTCCTGGGGTTCTTCCTTCGGCTGAGGTGTTTCCTCTTCTGTCGGCTCCGGTTCAGCAGGCGGCGGCTCCTCCGGCTCCGTCTCCGGAGCGGCAGTCGAGACATCCGGAGGCAACGGGGTCCCACCCAACGGGGGAAACAGAAAAGCGCCGGGCTCCTCCTGCTCCGGCACCGCCTCCTCCGACCCGAAATCCTCCGGAATCTCCGGCAACTCCCCTTCCGGTTCCGATGGGGAGACCGGCGGCTCCAGCGGCGCCTCAGACGGGGGGACTTCCGGCTCAGCCGGCGGTTGATCCAGCTCGGCCGGCGTCACCGGCACGGCAGGCACCGGAGGCGGAGGAGGAGACAAGGGGACAGTCCCATCCGGGGACAGTCCCCCACCAGGCGGACTGAATATTTCGAAGAAACGAGCCCCCACCGCGTAGATCGTCGGCAGAAAGATCAGAGTCAGAAAGGTGCCGGCCGCCAACCCCCCCATCGTGGCAATCGCCATCGGCTGCAGCAGTTCCACCCCCGCCTGCAGCCCCATCGCCAGCGGCAGGAAGCCGAGCAAGGTCGTCACGGTGCTGAGCAGGATCGGCCGCAACCGGTCGGAACTGGCGGTCAACAGGGCCGGCTCCAGCGCCGCTCCCTCGGCCCGCAACTGGTTCACATGGTCCACAAGAACAATCCCGTTGTTGACGACGACTCCGACCAGAACGATCAACCCCAGTCCCACCATCACGCTGACCGGGGTGCCGGTCAGGAACAATCCGGCCACCACCCCGATCAACGCCATCGGGATCGTCAGCAGAATCAGGAACGGCTGCCAGAGGGATTCGAAGACCGCCGCCATCACCATGTAGACCAGAATCACCGAGAGAATCACCGCCCAGATCAGGGAACCGAACGATTCGCTCATCTGCTCCTTCTCCCCGGTGATCTCCACCTCATAGCCGGCCGGCACCGGAATCCGATCCAGTTCCCGCTGAACATCGGCCAGCGCCTCGCTCACGGAGCGGTTGGGGGCCAGCTGGGCCGACACCAGCACCGTCCGCTGCTGGTCCAGCCGACGGATCTCGGTCGGCCCGGTCCCCCGGGCGAAGGTAGCCACCTCCGACAAGGGGACCTCGATCCCCAGCGGGGAGTGAATCAGGAGCCGGCGGACCTTGTTGAAGTCTTTCCGGTCCTCGTCCCGGAGACGGACCCGGATGTCGAACTCTCTTCCCTGCTCCTTGAATTGGCTTGCCTCAAATCCCTTGACCGCGGTCTGGGCCGTGAGGGCAACATCGCTGACGGAGAGATGATAGGTTGCCGCCCGATCCTTCATCACATGCACCTTGGTCTCCGGTGAGGGAGGAATTTGGGTGTCCTGCACGCCGTACAATCCCGAAACCCGGCTGAGTCCTTCCTGAACCCGCGCAGACAGATCCCGGAGCCGATGCAGCTCCTGCCCCTGGACCTCGATGACGATCGGGGCCCCGGAGGCGAGGGCCGACTTGAAGGGGGACTCCTGCAGCAGGTACTCGACCTGGGCCCCCTCCAGGTTCTGCCGGGCGAGCCGCTCCTTCAGATCGGTCACCACCTCGGCGGTCCGCCGGGGACCCCCCAGGTGAAACGGACGCTCCCCCCTCGGCTTCGTCGAGACGAAAATCCGGGCCTGATGGCTGCCGAGCGTCTCCAGCAGTTCCTCCGCCCGCCCCTCCTTCGAGGAACCGATCGTGACCGTAATGTCTCCGATCTCGGGGACCCCCCGCAGCGTCTCCTCCACCCGGTGGACGACCTGGTCGGTGACATTCAGCCGGGTCCCAGGCGGCAGGTTCACCTGCAGGGTGAACTGCCCCTGGTCCACCCGGGGAAGCAGCTCCCTGGGAAGGGCCCCGAAGATCATGAAAGAGGCGGCGAAGGTGAGCAGCACTCCGGTTATGGAAGCCGCCTTGAACCGGAGGAACAGGCGGACCCCGGCCAGGTTCAACCGATTCAATCCCTCCATCAGAAAACTGAGCGGCGAGCGGCCCCCGCCCCGGCTGAGCGACGCCACCATCGGCGTCAGCGTCAGTGAGACCAGAAGGCTGGCGATCAGGGCGAAGACGATCGTCAGGGCCAGCTCCCCGATCAGCTGACCGGCGATCCCGACCACCACCAGGAACATCGGGACGAAGACGACGATCGAAGTCAGCACCCCGCCCAGGATCGCGGCGAACACCTCCTCGGCGCCGGCCGCCGCGCTTTCCCGCCGGTCCCCCTGGCCCTGCTCCCGGAGACGGACGATGTTCTCGACCACCACGATGCCGGAGTCCACGAGCATCCCGATCCCGAGGGCCAGACCCCCCATCGAGATCATGTTCATCGTGATTCCTCCCCGGCCCATGAGGAATGTGGTGAAGAGGATCGAGAGGGGAATCGCGAAGGTCACATTGACCGCCGCCCAGAAATTCCCCATGAACAGGAGCAGGAAGATAAACGCCAGCAGCCCGCCCAGGAGGGCGGAGTCCCGCACGCCGTTGATCGACTGCCGGATCGCGATCGACTGATCGGAGACCACCTCCAGCGTCATGCCGGCAGGCAGCCCGGCGGCCGCCTGCCGGGCGGCCAGCCGGACCCGCTCGGCGACCGCGACCGTGTTGGCGCCGGCCAGCTTCTGGATGCTGAGGGTCAGGTTCTCCCGCCCGTTGAACCGGGCCAGCGAGGTCCGCTCCTTGAAGGTGTCGGACACCCGAGCGACATCCCGCAGCAGGATCACCCGCTGCTCCGGACCGACCCCTCTCTCGCGGGCGAGCGGCGTCTTGCGCTCCGGATCCTCGGCGGGACGCTTCGGATTTTTCGGATCCAGCTCCTCGACGCCGACCGCGATCTGAGGGATCTCCCGGACCACCCGGAACTCCCCCATCGTCCGGATCAGGTATTCGTAGAAGGCCTCCTTGATCGTGCCGGCCGGATAGTTAAGGTTCGCCCGAGAAATCCCGTCCACGACCTGTGAGATCGGCAGGTTCGCCGCCTGCAGCCGTCCCTGGTCCACCTCCACGAGGATCTCCCGCTCCTGCCCCCCCGAAATGTGGACCGCCGCGACCCCCTCCAGTTTCTCCAGCTCCGTCTTGACCCGCTCCCGGCCGAGTTTCAGAAGTTCATGCGGCGAGACCTCCCCGGAAAGGTTGAGGACCACGACCGGCAGGTCAAAGGGATTGACCCGGATGATCACCGGCTCCTCCGCGCCGCGCGGCAGCCGCTCCTTGATCAGGTCCAGCTTTTCCCGGACCCGGGCGACCGCGTGGTCCATCGGGGTCCCCCAAGCAAACTCGGCGATCACGACCGAGAGCTCTTCCTTCGAGATGGAGCTCAAGCGCTTGAGTCCCGCGACGGTGCCGACCCCCTCCTCGATCAGCTTCGTGACCAGGATCTCGATCTCTTCGGGAGCGGCGTCCTTGTACTTCGTGACGACCGTGAGCTCCGGATAGTTGATCGGGGGATAGAGTTCCCGCGGCAGGGACCACCAGGAAATCACCCCCATCATCACGAAGAAGAGGGAGACCATCACCGTCGCAACCGGCCGACGGATCGAGAGGCGCGGCAAACTCAACGAAGGATCCCTATCGCTCGCCGCCGTCTCGCGTCTCGGAGGGAGACCCCGGCTCCGCCCGTTCGATGCCGGCCTCCTCCACCTCGATCAGGGAGACGGGCGCCCCATCGGACAGCTCCCCGCGGGCCTCGGTCACCACCTGGTTCCCCTCCTGGACCCCCTCGAGGATCTCGGCGTAATCGGTCGTGACATAACCGAGGGTGATCGGTTTGGCCCAGGCAGTGTCGTTTTCCACCG
>PCVW01000021.1:0-10278 GCA_002787095.1 Candidatus Omnitrophica bacterium CG11_big_fil_rev_8_21_14_0_20_64_10
GAGCGACAACGAATGATGATGGTCTTGTCATCAAGGGGTTCCCGACGGATGCAGTTTCCCAACTTGCCCGGCCGCTGTCAAGACCTCCTCCACGGAGATCGCCGAGAGACAGACAAAACCGATCGGACAACGGTGCGCCAGACAGGGCCGGCAGCCGACATCCCTGTGCAGCACACGGGATTCAGGCCCGGTCGGCCCCCATCGGGCCGGGGAAAGCCCCCCGCCCCAGCGGCCGAAGATAGAGACCACCGGCGTCCCGACCGCCGACGCCAGATGGACCGGGCCGCTGTCGTTGGAGACCAGGCAGGCGGCCCGCTTGAGGACCGCCGCGGTCTGTCCGAGCGAGAAGCCGCCGAGCGCCTCGATCAGCGGCGCCGAGACTCGGGCGGCGACGGCCCGGCCGTCGGCCAGGCCGTCCGGACCGGTCAGCAGGAGGACCCGGACCTTGAAATCCCGCGCCAGCCGATCGGCGGTCTCGGCAAAGCGCTCCGCCGGCCACCGCTTCGAGGGACAGCTGGCCCCCGGATGCAGCACCACGAACCGCTCTCCCGGAGCGATCCCCCGTTCCTTCAACCAACGGCCCGCCTCGGCCTCCCGGGCCGGCGGGACCGGCACCGTCAAGATCCGCTCCCGCCGGGTCACCCCCAACCGGGCCAGCAGATCGAGGTTGTATTCCAGCTCATGCCGTAGGCCGAACCGTTTCACATAAGGGATCGGATCGGTCAGCAGCCGCCCCAGCCGCCGAGCGTAGCCGATCCGGCGGGGAATCCCGGCCAGCCAGGTCGCCAAGACGGTCCGGTTGGTCGAGTGGAGGATCACCGCCGCGTCGAACCGATCCCGCTTGAGCCGCTGCGCGAAACGAACAGTCCCGATCCAGCTCTTCTCCGAACCGGATTTGTCGTACGGGATCACGGCATTCAGATCGGGATTCCCATCCACCAGCTCCCGATGCTCCGGCCGGATCATCGCCGCCAGATACGCTCCGGGGAATTGCGCCCGCAGCGTCCGGAAGACCGGCGTCGACAGAATCAGATCCCCGATCCGGTCGGTCCGGACGATCAACAGGCGGGGGGCAACCGGAAGGATCACAGCCGGGCGGCGGCCTCGGCCAGCACCTGATCGACGGTGATCTGCTCCATGCAAAAATTCCGGGGACAGCGGCGCTGAAAACAGGGGACCGGACAACCGATCGATCCGAACAGGACGGTCGCGGCAATCGCCTGTGTCGGCCCGGAAACAGCCCCGCCGGCCGGACCGAGCGCCGGCGCCATGATCCGATCGACGAAGATCTCCGGGACCACCGGGCGCTGCAGCGCCGGCTGGTCCCACAACTCCAAGCGGTCCTGCCACACCTTGGCGCGGGGATGCCGGATCCGCTTGAGCGTTCCTCCGAGCGGCCCGGTCAGAAGGGGTTCGGTCGGCCCGAAGAGGGCGATCACCGGCGTCCCGACGGCGAGGGCCAAATGCAGGGGGCCGGAGTCGTTGGAGATGAAGCAGGCAACCCGGGTCAGCAGCGCCCCGGTCTGTGTGAAACTCAGCCGGCCGGCGGCGATCAGCGGCCCGGAACGGGTCTGCGCGGCGATCCCCTCCAACAGCGGACGGTCCCCCGCCCCGCCGGTGAAGAGGACCCGGACGCCGAACCGCTCGCTCAATCCATCGGCCAGCGCCGCGAAGCGTTCCGCCGGCCACCGCTTCGCAGACCAGTTGCCGCCGGCATGCGCCGCGACCAGCCGCTCCTGCGGCCGAATCCCGTTTTCCGCCAGGAATCGGTCGGCCGCGGCCCGATCCGCTTCCGACGGTTTCAGATCGTACGCCGTGCCGTCGGCCGGAATCCCGGCCCCGACGACCAGTTGAAGGAACCCGATCGCCTTGTGGGTCGTCTGCGCCGTCGGCAGCGGGACCGGCCGGTTCAGGAGAAGACGCCGCTTCCAGGTGGAGAAACCGATCCGCTCCGGAATGCCGGCGGCCCAAACCGCCAGCGCCCGGGAAAAGGAACGGTGGAACAAAAAGGCGGTGTCGAACCGGCCGGCCTTCAGCTTCCAGATCAACGCCGGCAGCCGGATCCAGCCCCCGAGCCCGCGGCTCTCCGGGAAGGAGAGGATTTCATTCAGATGGGGATTCCCCCGCAGGACCGCCTCTCCCCGGGGAGGGACCAGGACCGACAACCGAGCCTCGGGATGGGCCTTCCGGATCGCCCGGATCGCCGGGGTCATGAAGAGGAGGTCCCCCAGCCAGTTGACGCCGACGATCAAAATCCGTTCAGGCGACGACTTCTTCATAGACCTTGATCACCTGATCGGTCACCCGGTTGAAGTCGTACAGCTTCGCCGCCCGGACCCGGCCGGCCCGGGCAAACTCCCCCCGGCGGGCGTCGTCCCCGAGCAGCTTCCGGATTCCCTCAGCCAATGCGACCGGATCGCCGGGAGACACAAGCAGACCGCACCGTCCCCACTCCACGATCTCCGCCGGGCCGCCGGCGTCGGTCACGACGACCGGCAGACCGGCCGCCATCGCCTCCACAATCGAAAGACCGAACCCCTCCTGGAGCGCGGCGGAAACAAACAGATCCATTGCCGCCATCGGAACCCGGGTGTCCTCCACCGGACGGCCGATCACCACCCGATCGGCCATCCCGAGCGTGTAGGCCAGTTTCACGAGCCCCTCCCGGGCGCTCCCCTCCCCGACGAGAAGCACCTTCAAATCGGGAAAATCGGGGAGCAGCGCGGCGGCCGCCTTCAGCAGGAGGTCCAATCCCTTGACCGGACTGAGCCGAGAAATCGAACCGATCACCGGACCGCCGGCCAACCCCAACGCCTCCCGATACCGCTCAACCGCCTCGACCGGAGCGGGCGTTCCAAACCAGTCGGTCTCAACCCCGTTGGGAACCAACACCACCTGATGCGGCGGCGCCAGCCGGTACTGCAGAACCAGCCGCTCCAGGGTCGCGTCGGAGATCGCGATCACCCGGCTGCCCCAGCAGCGGAAAAACCGGCGGCCGATCCGGAACTTGTAGAGGCCATGACAGGTCGTCATGAACGGCAGGCGGGTCACGATGTGGAGCGCCCAGCCGAGCACCTGAGCAATCCGGGTGTGGGCGTGCAGGAGGACCGGACGCTCCCGGCGGACCAGCCGCAGCAGCGCGGGAAAGGCCCTGAACCACAGGACCGGATTCAATTCACTCGAGGTCCTGAAAAGGAGCCGATAGTGGGGAATCCCTTCCCGGGTCAATCGTTCCTCCAACCGCCCGCCGGCCGAGACAACGATCGGGAAGAATCCCCGCTGTTTGAGCCCCCGAGCCAGGGAGACGACATAAACCGGGATCCCCCCAATCTCCAAGTGGGTCGTCAGCAGCAAAACCTTCACCCCACCCCTCCTTTCAGAAACGCCTTGACCGCTCCCAGCACCTCCTCCACCTCGATCCGGTTCATGCACTCCATGTGTCCCTTGCCCCGCCGGCGGCAGACCGGACTATAGCAGGGACTGCAGGGAAGCTTCTTCCTGAAAACCCGGGCGCGGGCCGCCGGCGGCATGTGCCGGGCCGGATCGGTCGAACCGAACAGGGCGACGATCGGCAGATTCATCGCCGCGGCGACATGCAGGGGGGCGGTGTCTCCGCTGACGAAGACCCGGCAGCGGGCCAGCAGGGCGGCCAATTCGTTCATCGAGGTTTTCCCCGCCGCGACGATCGGCTTGACGTGGGCCGCCTGATAGATTTTCTCGGCCAGCGCCCGGTCGTCGGCCGAGCCGGTCAGCACGACCCGGACGCCGGACTCCCGGCCGAGCCGGTCGATCAACTCCACAAAACGGTCGGTCCCCCACCGTTTGGAACTCCAGCGGGGGTGGCCCGAGGGATGCACCGCGACCAGCCCCTGCCCGTCGGCGATCCAGGCCCCCCGCAGCAGTCCCTCCGCCTTGCCGTGATCGGCCGGCCCGGGCCACAACTCCAGCCGCTCGTCCGCCCCCCGAACTCCCAGAAGCTCCAGCAGGCGGAACTGATGCTGGACCGGCGGCAGCGGCGAATCGGGATCGAACACCCGATGGGTCAGCAGAAAGCTGAAGCGGCGGCCCGAGTAACCGTACCGCAGCGGCGCCAGGCTGAAGAAACCGACCCAATGGCTGATCCGGTTGTTCTGCAGATCCACGACCGCGTCCACCTGAGCCGCCCGCAGCCGGGCCGCCAAACGGAACCCTTCCATGCCCAGCCGGTCCTTCTTCCGGTCGTACACCAGCAGGTCGTTGAAGTGGGGACAACGGTGCAGCAGGTCCATCGCCGCCCGGCCGGTCAGGACCGTGATGTGGGCGTCGGGAAAGCGTTCCCGCAGGGCCCTCAGCGACGGCCCGCACAGGACGACATCCCCAAGGGCGGTCATCTTGACCACCAGCAGGCGGAGCCGCCGATGAGCCTCCCGGTAAACTTCCAGCGTCTCCTCCACCATCCGGCTCATCGGGAAATGGCTCTCCACCCGTTTGCGGGCGGCCCGGGCGAGCGCTGCCGCCTGCGCCCGATCGTTCAGCAGCATCGTGATCGCGCTGGCCAGGGTCATCGGCTCCAGCGGATCGGCCGGCACCAAAAGGCCGGTCTTTTTGTCCTCCACCACTTCGGAGATGCCGCCGATCCGGGTGGCCACGACCGGCACGCCGGCCGCCCCCGCTTCGATCAGGATCCGACCAAACGCCTCCCGCCCCGTCGAGGGGAGGACGCAGAGGTCCACCCCCTGCAGAAACTTCGCCACATCCGGTTCCGGCCCGGTGAAGGTGACCTGCTCCTCCAACCCGAGCTTCACGACCAGCTCCCGCAGCGCGTTGAAATACTTTTGGTGCTTCGGCTCCACCCCGCCGACGATCGAGAGGCGCGAGGACGGATAGGTTTTGGCGACGATCTGATAGGCGGCCAGCAGTTCCCGATGTCCCTTCAGCGGAGTGATCCGCCCGACCGCGGCGATGTGCCACTTCCCGGCGGGATCCGACAAACGGGGCTCCTTCCAGGCGAACCGGTTCAGGTCCACTCCCCGCGGGATCACCCGGATCCGCTGGGGCGGCACGCCGAAAGTGTCGATCATGTGCCGGGCCACCGCCTCCGAATTGGCGATCACGACCCGACCCCATCCCATGACCCGGCTGAACCAATGGGGCGCGTAGATCCCGTGGGCGGTCGTGATGAACGACGGGACCGTCCGCCGGTCCCGCAGCCCCGGCCCCCGCCCGACGATCCGACGCCAGGCCAGGAAGCCGACGAAAGCCGGCACCCGGGAGCGGGCATGGATCACATCCACCTGATGGGATTCGATGACTTCGGCGACCCGGCGGCTGACCCGGAAGACGGCGATCGGCGATTTCAGATGGACCGGCAGGGTGTAGTGCAGGACCCCGGCCGCCTTGAGCTGCTCGACCATCGGCCCGCCGGAGGAGATCACGATCGCCCGGTGGCCCCGCTCCACGAGGGCCCGGGCCATATCGATCGTGCCGGTCTCCACCCCGCCCCCCTTGAGGGCCGGCAGAATCTGCAGCACCGTCATCGAGTCATTCTCTGTTCTCATCCCCGCTCCGGCCCAAACCGCCTCTTGGCGGAGCCTCCATTGAGCCGGCGTTTAGAGCCATCGGCGCAGAAACTCCTCGACCCGGTTATCCGACTCCGCTCGTCCGCCGGAGACCGCCATCGCTTCGGAAACCATCCGCGTCAAGCTCTCCGGGTCGGCCAGCCGGAGACGGCCGTCGGCCGCCAGCCGGGTCAGGAACCGCTCATGTTTCCCCCGGCCGGAGACCGCCGCCGGCAGAAAAGCGACGACCGGCTTGCCGGTGCCGAGCGCCTCGGAAACCATTGAGATCGAGTCGCCGCTGACGACCAGAACCGAAGCGAGGGAAAAGATGCAGCGCAGCGCCTCAGATGGAATGGCGAACCCCGGATGATGCTTCCGGTTGACCAACGCCAGCACCCGGCAACCGTCCCGGCCGTCCCATTGTTCGGCCAGAACCCGCTCCACCCCGGCCGGCGTCCTCCGGGAAGAGGTGACCAACAGTTCCCGTCCCCCTTCCCGGCAGAGCCCCGCCAACCCGGCCAGCACCTTCTCCCATCCGGCCTGATCGAAACGGACCCCGGGAGTCTGACCGCCCAGCAGCAACCCGACCGGCCGGTCCGAATGAATCTTAAACCGTTCCCGCCAGCCGGCCTGCTCCGTCTCTTCCGCCAGCACCCGGGGAGTCAGGGCCCCGGTCACCCGCAGCACCTTCCCTCCTTCCCCTCCCCTGAGGTGATCATGTTCCGGAATCACCGCCAGATCGAAGCGCCGCCAGGAGGGCCAATCGGTCCGAGTGATGTGGATCGTCCGGGCGGCGATCCCTTCGGAGAAGAGGAGGTTGACCGGGGCGGTGCCGGCCCCGCAGGAGATCACGATATCGGCATAGGCGGACCGCAGGGCCAGATAGCAGTCATGGGCCAGGAGCCGCCGCATCCAGAAGTCTCCGCCGGAGCGGCTCAGAAACGGCACGGAGGCGACCGCCGCCGCCAGCCACCGGGCGGCCCGGCTCCGATAAGTCACCCGGACGACCCGGGTTTGAACGAGCGGATGATGCTCCCAACCGGCCAGCCGCCGGTCTTCCTGCTTCTTCTCCCGCCAGACCCCCTCCAATCGCTCGGCGAAGGCCCGGGACTGATTCAAATGACCCGGCTTCTCATCGCTCAGAATCAGGAGTCTCCGTTCCGGACAGGTTTTCCATCTCCGGTGCAGCCAGAGCCACTGCTCCGGGTGCTCGGCGACCCGGTTCTGAAGCCGGCTGAGATAATCGGTGATCCCCGCCTGGATCCGCTCGGCCTCCGTCCCGGCCTCCGGGATCACGATCGGTTCCTCGACCACGACCCGGTGGACCGCCCCCCTCTGTCTGAGAATGAAACAAGGGAGAATCGGCGCGCCGGTGCTCAGCCCCAGGGAGATGGCTCCCGGAGCGGTTGACGCCAGCCGGCCGAAGTAGGGGGCGAGCACCCCGCGCGGCCCGCCGTCCTGATCCGACAGGATTCCCACCAGCCGGCCGGCCCGCAGCCCCTCGATCAGCCGGCGGGTCGGAAATCCCTTCGAGATCACGGTGCAGCCCCGCGATTCCCGAAAATCGTTGAGCAGCCGGTTGAGCCGAGGCAATCCCTGCGCCCGGACCAGCACGAGGGTCGGATAGCCCCGAATGGCGGCGAAGAGGCTCATCAACTCCCAATTCCCCAGATGTCCGGCCAGGATGATCCCTCCCCGCCCCTTGGCCAGCGCCGTCTTGAGCCGTTCCTCCGCTTCCGGCTCCGGCTCTATCCACCGGTCCACATAGGCCCGGTCGATCGCCGGGATCCGGGCGATCTCCATGATCGTCCGGCCGAAATTGGCGAACATCCGGTCGACGATCCGGCGCAGCTCCTCCGGACTCTTTTGGTCCTCGAAGGCGGCCCGCAGGTGCTTCAGGGCGGCCCGCCGGCGGCGGGGCAGCAGCGCGCCGACCCAACGGCCGACCGCCGCGCCGAGCAGGACATTCCACTCGGCCGGAAGCGCGCAGGCCAGCCGGCTAACGCCCCGCGCCAGCCAGTAGAGAATCGACTCGGTGTAGAAAGAGGCTTTCATCCGGAACAAACTCCATTTCAATTTCCAGAACCAGAATCTCCAATCCCTTCATCCCGGGACCGACGGCGTCCACCAGGGCCGGCGGCAGCCGGACCGCGTCCTTCGCGGTCGTGACCAGCGTCCCGATCTGCCGGCGCCGGCAGCTTTCCATCAGCCGGGCCAATTCCCCAACGGTGTAGACATGGTGGTCCCGCACCCACATCCGGACCGGGACGCTCGCTCCCAATCCCTTCAGAGTCTCCTTGAACTGGTCCGGCCCGGCGATCCCGGCGAAGGCGGCGACCACCCGTCCCTGCAAGCGGGTGAGCGGCGCCGATTCCCCGCCCGGCCACCGCCGGAGGGCGACCGGCAGGACCTTCGAGAAGAAGATCGGGGCGTTGGGATTGAACCGGCGCAGCTCCGCCTCGACCGCAGCCGGCCCGGCCGGGTTCCGATCGGAGCGGGAGACCACGATCAGGTCCGCCCGACCGGCCTCCCGCTTCGGCTCCCGGAGGTTCCCCCGCGGCATCATCCGGCCGCTGCCGAACGGGGCCGCCCCATCCACCATCAACAGGTTCAGATCCTTGTGCAGCCGCCACTGCTGATAACCGTCGTCCAGGATCAACAGGTCGGCCCGGTGATCCTCGACCGCCAGACGCCCCGAGCGGAACCGGTCCGCTCCCTCGAGCACCGGCACCTCCGGCAACATCCGCCGCATCAACTCCACCTCATCCCGGCCGTAGCCCCGGGTCAGCACCGCGACCCGCCGCCCCTGCCGCTGAAAGTGGCGGGCCAGCCGGATCACCATCGGCGTCTTGCCGGTCCCCCCCCAGGTCAGGTTCCCGACGGAAAGGACCGGCACCGGTAGCCGGCGCACCTTCAGCCACTTCCGCCGCAATCCCCACTGGATCCCTTCCCAACCGGCCCGGACCCCCCAGGCGCAGACGGTCAGGACCACCGCGGCGCACCCCCGGCCGACCGCCTGGACCGCCGGACGGCGCAGCAACCGGTCGGCAGCCGGTCGAACCCGCCGGCTCCAGACCGAGTCGGCGGCCGCTCGGACTCCGGCGGCCCACGCGCTGATCCGAAGCGGAATGCTCATCCCGCCGCCGGATACCGGCCGGCAATCCAGCCGACCGTCCGATCCAACGCCCCGCGATGCGCCTCGATCACCCGGAAGGCCTGCTCCCCGAGCCGGCTCCGAAGGGCCGGGTCCCGAAGGAAACGAGCCGTCATCGAACTCAACTCCGTCGCGTTCGGGACGACCGCGATCGCCTGCGCCTGAATCAGCGCCTCCGAGATCGCCTGAAAGTTCTGCAGGTGGGGTCCGGTGAGGATCGCCCGGCGCCGGGCGGCCGGCTCCACCAGATTGTGCCCCCCCCAGGGAACCAGGGAGCCGCCGACGAAAACCAGGTCGCTGGCGGCGTAAACGGCGTTGAGCTCCCCGAGGGTGTCCAACAGCAGGATCGAGTCCCCGCCGGCGGCCGCTCCGTTCGTGGTCCGGGACCGCCGCTGGACCGAAAAACCCATCCGCTGAGCCAACCCTTCAATCCGGTCGCTCCGCTCTGGATGCCGGGGGGCGATCAGCAACCGGAGCATCGGGAAGCTTCGCTTCAACTCCCCGTAGGTCCGCAGCAGCATCGGCTCCTCCCCGGGATGCGTCGAGCCGGCGGTCCAGAGGAGCTGATCGGGCGCCACCCCCAGCTCGGTCCGGACCACCCGCCCCGAAGGGGCCCCTTGCCCTTCGAAGGTCTCCAGGTCCCACTTGAGGTTCCCGGTCACGACGATCCGGTCCTTGGCCGCGCCGATCGAAGCGTAACGCCGGGCGTCCTGCGGCGACTGCGCCATCACGACCGCCACCCGGCTCAGCAGCCGCTGCATGAAGGGGCGGACCCAAAGATAACGGCGCAGCGCCCGGGGGGAAACCCGACCGTTGACGATCACGATCGGAACCCCCCGACGGTTAAGCATGGTGAAGAGGACCGGCCACAGCTCGGTCTCCAGGCAGAGGAAAAGGGCCGGCCGGATCCAGCCGATCACCCGGCGGACGACCGGTCCCAAATCCCACGGCAGATACAGGAGCAGGTCCTTCCCTTCCCGAACCATCTTCCGAGCCATCTTCTGTCCGGTCGGAGTCACCGTCGTGAAGACCCAGGAGCGCTCGGGGAACCGGGCCCGCAGCGCCTCGATCAGGGGACGGGCGGCGATCACCTCCCCGACCGAGACCATGTGCAGCCAGATCGGCCGCTCCATTTGAGCAAGCCGTTCCCGAACCGGGGCAGAGTACCAACCGAGCCGGGAGCGGATCGCGACGACCGGGCGGCGGGTAAGCAGGCGGGCCCCCAGGATCACCAACCCGGACGCCAACCATCCCGCCTGATAGAAAAACAGCAGGACCCCCCAGAGGAGCCGGCCGGCGAAGCCCGATTCAGGCGCGGGGGTGGGCGGAGTCATAGACCTTTTTGAGCCGTTCGGCGGTGACATGGGTGTAGACCTGGGTCGTCGTCAGACTGCTGTGCCCGAGGAGCTCCTGGACGGACCTTAAGTCCGCCCCCCGATCCAGCAGATGGGTCGCGAAGGAATGCCGCAGCGCGTGCGGCGAAACCTGCCGCTCGGCGCTTAAGACATGCAGGTACTTGTTGAGGACCCGCCGGACCGAGCGGTCGGTCAGCCGGCCGAGGCGGTTGTTCCGAAAAACGGGAGCGGC
>PCVW01000021.1:10295-13565 GCA_002787095.1 Candidatus Omnitrophica bacterium CG11_big_fil_rev_8_21_14_0_20_64_10
GGATGCCGTAGGAGCCGACCGGCACGAGCCGCTCCTTGCGGCCCTTGCCGATGACCCGCAGGGTCCCGCTGATCAGGTCCACATCCCGGATCCGGAGGGAGACCAGTTCGCTGACCCGAAGACCGGTCGAATAGAGGGTCTCCAGCAGCGCCCGGTCCCGCAGGGGGGTCAGCCCCTCCCCCGCCGGCGCTTCCACCAGGCGCTGCGCCTCCTCCACGCTGAGAAAAGCCGGCAGCTTCTTGTCCTGTTTGGGCCGGACGAGTCCCAGCGCCGGGTTGCCGTTCAGGTAGCCGTCCCGGTTGAGGAACTTGAAGAAGGAGCGGGTCGCGGCGACCCGGCGGGCCACCGTCACCTTGGAGAGCCCCCCCTCCCGCTGATCGGCGACGAAGCGGCGCAGCTGGATCAGGGAGACCGATTCCCAGGCGGCCCCCTTCAGGGCGGCCCGGAGCGTCTCCAGATCCTTGCGGTAGTTGCGCAGGGTGTGGTCGGAGGCGTTCTTCTCAATCCGGAGGTAATCCAGGAATTTCCCGATGTAGCGGTCGGTGGCCCGTGGCTCCGGGGCGGCTTCAGTCGGAGGCGCCGGGTGCCTCAGCCTGCCCATCAGCGCGCTCCGGTAGCTTGTTCGAGATATGCCGGCACTTCGGGAACCGGGAGCAGCCGTAGAAGATCCCCCGGCGGGAGCGGCGCTGGACCAGCTCCCCGTCGCAGCCGTTTTCCGGACAAGGAACGCCGGTCGTCAGCGGCTTGGCGAAACGGCAGTCCGGGAAGCCGGAACAGCTGATGAACCGGCCCTTGCGGCCCCACTTGATGACGAGCGGCTTGCCGCAGTCGGGGCAGACCTCGCCGGTCGGGACCGGCTCCTGCTTGACCGATTCCAATTCTTCCTTGGCGGCGGCCAGCCGGTCGGCGAACGGCTCGTAGAAATGCTGGACGCAGTCGTTCCAGGCCAGCTCCCCCTCCTCCACCTTGTCCAGCTCCGCTTCCATCCGGGCGGTGAACTGGACATCCAGCATCTTCTCGAAATGCTGGGCCAAGAGGCCGATCACGATCCCGCCCAGCTCCGCCGGGATCAGCGCCCGCCCTTCCCGGTTCACATACCCCCGGGTGATCAGGGTCTGCACCGTCGGCGCGTAGGTCGAAGGCCGCCCGATCCCCAGTTCCTCCATCGTCCGGATCAGGGAGGCCTCGGTGAAGCGGGCCGGCGGTTTGGTGAAATGCTGGCTCGGGTCGATCGAGAGGGTCCGGAGACTCTCGGTCTCCTCCAGCTTCGGAAGGAACTGCGGCTCCTTCTCCTTCCCCTTCTTGTCCTTCGGCGTTTCCGGATCGGTCTCCTCCTGCGGCTTGAGCACCTTGAGGAACCCGGGGAAGAGGATCCGGGAGCCGCTGGCCCGGAAACCGCATCGGCCCGCCTGGATGTCGGCTGAGGTCTGTTCCACCTTCGCGGGGGCCATCTGGGAAGCGAGGAAACGACTCCAGATCAGCCGGTAAAGCTTCAGCTGCTCCGGGGTCAGATACGATTTCATCTGGTCGGGGGTCCGCTCGACCCCGGTCGGCCGGATCGCCTCGTGGGCCTCCTGCGCCCGCCCCCGGGACTTGTAAATCGGCGGCTTCTCCGGGAGGTATTCCTTGCCGTAGGCCGATTCGATGTAGGCCCGGGCCTGTCCCCGGGCGCCGGCGGCGATCTGCACCGAGTCGGTTCGCATGTAGGTGATCAGACCGACCGGCCCCGCCTCCCCCAGATCGATCCCTTCGTACAGCTGCTGGGCGATCCGCATCGTGCGGGCCGCTCCGAAGCCGAGGCGGTTGAAGGCATCCTGCTGCAGGGTGCTGGTCGTAAAGGGAGCGGAGGGATGGCGCCGCTGTTCCCGGCGGGTCACCTTCTGGACGACGAACGGGGCCTCCTTCAGCCCCTCGACCAGCTGCTCGGCATCCTGCTGATTCTTGAGGTCCGCCTTCTTGCCATCCACCTGCACGAGAGAGGCGGTGAATTCCGCCGGCTCCTTGGGCCCAGGCTTGAGCTTCGCCAGCTGCGCGGTCACCTCCCAATACTCGACCGGACGGAAGGCTTGGACCTCCGCCTCCCGGTCGACGATCAGCTTGAGAGCGACCGACTGCACCCGGCCGGCCGAAAGCCCCCGCCCCACTTTTTTCCAAAGCAGCGGCGAGAGGGAGTAGCCGAGGATCCGGTCCAGGATCCGGCGGGCCTGCTGGGCCTCCACCTTCCGGCGGTCCACCTCGATCGGATGATCGAACGCCGCCTTGATCGCCTCGGGCGTGATCTCATGGAAGACGGCCCGATGGACCTCCTTCCCCTCCCCGAGCACGGTCGCCAGATGGGCGGAGATCGCCTCTCCCTCCCGGTCGGGATCGGTCGCGACATACAGCGTCTTGTGGCGGGCCGCCTCCAGCTTGAGCTCCTTGACGATCCGGCGCTTCCTAAAGATCACGATGTATTTCGGCGCGAAGCCGTTCTCCACATCCACGCCGAACTGGCTGGCCGGCAGGTCCATGACATGCCCCTGGGAGGCGATCACCTTGTAGCGGCCGGCCAGATACCGCTCCAGCGTCCGGGCCTTGGTCGGCGACTCGACGACGACCAGCGGCTTGCTGGACATCCGGACCATCTTCTTGGATTTGGACCGCTTCTTCGGCTTGGGTTTCGGATCCGGGACCGGCGTTAACTCCTTCTCCTGCACCATCCTCTCAGCGCCCTCCGCCGACAAAATGAACGATTTCCACCTGGTCTCCCTCCCGAAGCTCCCGCCCGGGCAACTCGGCCCGGCGCAGGATCGTCTCGTTGATCTCCACCACCACCAATTCCGGTTTCAAGCCCAGTTGTTCGACCAGGCCGGCGGCGGTCGTCCCGGCCGCCACCTCCATCGGATCGCCGTTGACCCGCAGCGTCATGCCAAACGAGTAAAGCCGGCTTGCCCCAGCGCCGGCCGGATCCGGCCGGCCAGCTCCAAGCGGGTCAACTTCGCCAGCATCCGGCCCGCCGGCAGATCGAAGGCAGCCGCCAGGGCGTCCACCGAGACCGCCGTCCCCACCGGCACCGCCTCGACAATCCGCTCCATCAGCTCATCCACACCCGCTAATTTCCCCGCGAGCCGAGGACCCGTCCCGGACCCATCTTCAGTTGCGGTTTGTTTCCAATCGTTCAATTGGGCCCGGAGGGTTGGAGCAAGTTCGACGAGGATGTCGTCGGCTGTCTCGACGAGTTTGGCCCCATCCTGGATCAGCCGATGGGACCCCCGGTGCTTCGGGGAGCCG
>PCVW01000021.1:13578-13677 GCA_002787095.1 Candidatus Omnitrophica bacterium CG11_big_fil_rev_8_21_14_0_20_64_10
CGACGAAGACCTCCCGCCCCGCCTCCAGCGCCTCCCGGGCGGTGATCAGGGCGCCGGACCGTTCCGGCGCCTCCACGATCACCACCCCGAGGGAAAGTC
>PCVW01000047.1:0-10212 GCA_002787095.1 Candidatus Omnitrophica bacterium CG11_big_fil_rev_8_21_14_0_20_64_10
CCCCGGAGCGGGGCGGAAACGGTCAACATGGTGGTGGCCCACGGGGAGAACGGCTTGTTGGTCTCGGTTCCCCAGGAGATCCTCTGGCAATCCAATCGGGGGATTGTCCAGGACCGGATGGCCGACGCGCAGGCCTTCACCGACCGGATGACGGCCGACCATGTCCGGAAGTTGGAAGGACCGGGTCGCGAGGTGGAGACGAAGAAGGGAACCGTTGTTCAGAAGGGTCGGGTCGATCCGGAGCAGGTGGAAGCGTTCAGGGATCGGATGGCTTCCACGGCTGCCGTCAGACAGGCTTCCCAGCTGCTCCAGCAGTTGCCGGCCGCCAACCAGCCGCTGTCCCGGTCGGTGGAGGGGCAGCGGGCCCTCCTGCAGGTCAACGAGCTGCTGTACGGCGCGCAGATACAGGACACCCTCAAGTTCGTGATTCAGCCGGCTCAGGCGGCCTATCAGAGCCGGGACTTCCTGAACCGGGAGAAGAGTTCAAGCTGGTCCCTCTCCGGAATTTTGATGGGGACCGCCCGCAGCCTGGGGCTTTTGAATGAGAGCGGCAAGCGGGCCGATGCCGCGGGGCTTCAGGAATATCTGGAGCATTCCGGCTTCAGTTGGCTGGTGACCGGGGATACGAACCGTTCCACGCCGACCGGCCGGGGCGGGACGATTCCTCAGTTCCTGCGCGTTCTGGAGAACGACACGCGCCGGCTGGGAGAGATCCAGACGGGGATCACGCAGACGGTCCAGGGAGCGATTGACACCCCGGCCCGCTACGGCGATGCGATTGGTCGGATGATGTCCCAGTGGATTCCGGCCGTGCAGGTGACCGCGGACCGGGACGCCAACCTGGCCTACCTGACTTCGACGCTTGTTTCCATGGCGTCGGCCCATGCGGCGGAACTGGACGGGGTCCTCCATGCCGCGACCGCCGCGCTTCCGGGCATGCCGCTTTCGATGCCGCTGATCCGCAGCGTGGAAGATGCCGTTCTGGAACAGGGGGATCGGTCGGCCATCGTTGGCGCGATCCGCTCTTATTTCGAAGGGGAAACCGCCCTGACTCGGCATGAGAGCGGGGAAAGCGTCTTTGTCGGTCAGGGGGACCGGGTGGTGCAGTTGGCCCGCACTCCGGGAGAGGGGTGGAAGCTGGCCTTGCATTATCAGAATGCCGGGCAAGCGGCGCTGGATGCCCGGGCCCGGGCCCGGTACAACCCGGAGTGGTCCGACGGGAATCCTTCCGCACCGTTCTTCGGCGGGTTGGAGCGGGTGGCTTCCGGTGTCAAGCGGAACATCAGCTCCAAAACGGCCCGGGCGCAGTTTGAAGACCGGATCAACAGCCGGATTGCCTTTCAGCAGGCCCGGACCCAGTGGAACGGCCGGATCGCGATGGCCAACATGGTCACCGGGATCGCCACCACCGCTGTGATGCTTCCGGGGCTGCATGTTCGGACGGTGCCGGCGCCGGTGGTGGCCACCGCCCGGGCGGCGGAGAGCGCCGCCCAGGGCTCCAGTTGGGCCTATCGCCTGGGTCAGGCCTACGGGGCCTGGAGAGCGTTGCCGACCGCGGGTCAGCAGGCGGCCGCCTTGGGCCGGGGGGCGGTTGGGGTCGGCCGGACCATGGCTTTGGCGCCGGTCCGGGCGACCGGATCGCTTCTGCATGTCACCGGCTCCGGCTTGCGGTCGGCGGGGAGCCATCTGGCGACGGCCGGCCGGGGCGCGGCCCAGACGGTTGCTTCCACCGGCACCCGTCTGCCGGCTGTGGAGGCCGGTTTGGAGGCGGCCGCCTCCACGGTACAGTCGGCCGGCCGGGCGGGAGCGGCCGGGTTGCGGGCGGCTCCCCAGGCGGCGCCGGCGGCCGGGCGAGTCGCCTCAGTCGGCAGTTGGCTGCGGGGCGTCGGCGGGCAAATGCGGCTCTGGGGCGGGACGCTCGGCGGGGCGCCGGTGGCCGGCGAGATCGGCTATCTGGCCTCGGTCGGGATGCGGATCGGCAATACGATTCGAAATCCTCTGCTGCTGGGGCCGCAGATGGCCCAGGGAGCGCTCAACTTCGCCAAGCTGGAGCTGGTCCTTTATCCGCTGAAGGAGACGGTCAAGCTCCTGGTCACCGGCGAGAGCGACTACAGTCTGACGAACCATCTGGATTCGGTGCTTCACATGGCCCAGAGCGGGCTCTGGATGGGGCCGGTCCTGGGGCATTTGGGGGCCACCTCCTCCCTTTGGCGGCCGCTGGGCCGGCAGGCGGTGGCCGAGATGGAAGTGATCGCTTCGCGAGGCGGGTTGATGGGGGCCTTCTTCGGACGCAACTTTGCGCGGGATGCCGCCGGGGCTTGGGCCCGGGGGGGATGGGGCCGGGTTGCCTCAATCGGTTCCTACACGGTCCATGCCGCCGACATCGGCGTGACGCTGACCGCTTTCGTCGCGCCGATCTCCACTCTGATGGTGGCGGGGCTGGCGCCGATTGAGGGGATTCTGCTGGGGGAGGGTCCCTGGCAGGGGTTCAAGGGAGGATTGGCCGATCTCTGGCTGAATGACGGGAAGCACGGCAACAAGACCTTCTCGGCCGCATTGGCCGGCCAACTGGCGATCTTGTTTGTCCCGATGGCTTCCCAGGAAAGCCTGCGCTCAATGTCCGCCCTGGGCGGGCCCCTCACCCGCGAGCAGGAGATTGCCCGGACGCAGCGCCGGATTGACGCGGGGGAACTGAGGGTGGAGATTCGGGGGGCCGGGGATGTTCCTTCCGAGATCCCGCAGGGGACCTCGGTCCGGGATGTGGCTGCCGTCCGGAACCTGCCGGAGGCGGATCTGCGCCGGGCGATCGCCGCTCAGGGAAGCTCGGATCGGGGCTCGGTGATTCTGTTGACCGAGGTCGGCGGCGACGGCCGGTCGGTTCAGCGGCAGGTTCGGGTGCCGATCGGCGGCCAGGTGGATGGGAACCAGGGGACGATCAGCCAGCATATCGGGGCTGAGCTCGTTGTCCGGTCCGGCTACAGCGCGCTGCCCGGTGAGACGCAGGTGGCGGTGGCTCATGACATGGCCCGGGAATTTTCCCGGCGCTACCCGGGCGAGACCTACAAGCATCCGCAGCTCAGGATCGAGTTGCCGAATGTGGATGCGGTCCGCCGTCCGTTCCAGTCGGTCGTGGAGAGTCCGATCCGGGCGCAGTATCTGCTGGGTCGGGAAGGGCCCTATTCCAACTCCCTGCGGGCGGTCAGCAAGCAGGTGAACAGCGCCATGCGGCTGGATCCGACCGGTCGTTCCTATACCCTTCGTCTGAATCAGGCGGCCGGGGGGCTGGAGACCGGGCCGGCGATCCGCGAAGTGACTATCGGCCGGGAGCTGGCCCTGGAGATTGTCAACGCCCGGGTCGCGCAGCATGGGCGATTGCAGCGTTCGGCGGCGGACCTGGCGGTTCAGGCCGATGCCGCCGGGGTTCGGGACAGTCTGGCCCGGTCCGCCGGCCGGCAGCCCGGTCCGTTGGATCTGGTCCGGGCCGAGGTGCGGGGAGCCGACGGGACCCTTCGGGTGGTGACCGCCCCGGTGATCAGTTTTGTGGACGGGCTCAAGAGCCTGCACTTGAATGGCCGGACGGAGCTTACGCCCGGCGGGGAGAAGGTCGTCGTCGAACCGGGGGTGGAACACCGGGCGGCCGATGCGATGAGTTTGACCGATCTGCAGGCGGTTGCCCGGGAGGTGGACGGCGAATTGGCTTCGACCGCCCGATTGGTGGGGGAGCACAACCTGCTCAGCTCGGAGTGGCGGCCGTCGGCCGACGGGATCCTCCGCGCGCGCGCGATTAACCTGGGATTGGAGGAGGTCGGCCGGCGGTTGGGCGGCGACGGCGAGAGTCGGTGGGTGCCGTTTACGGCCGATCAACTTCGGATCGCGGTCGACGCGACCCGGGCCGCGTGCGCCTCCTGCGAGGCGGGGGACTGGGTCGACGGCTTGCTGGCCGGAGAGGTGCCGCGACTGGTCTTTGCCCGGACGATGGAAGCGGAGCTTGAGACAGCCGCCGGTTCCGGCGATCCGTTCGGTGCTTCTCTGAGGATCTTCGAACATTACGAGACTCAGGCGCGGGCCGGTCAGGCGGCGATCGGCGAACAGGGGATTGATCGGTTCGGACAACCGGGCCGGTCGGCGGTTCGCGCCTCCTGGGATCTGTTGGTGGGAAACACCGCCCGCGGTTTTGAGAGCGGGGTTCGGATCGGTTTGAGGATGGCGTTTGCCGGTCAGGTGCACGCGGGATTGGATTCGATTCTGGCCCGGGAGGGGAACAGCTTTGCCGCCCGGGAGTTGGCCGATGCCGGGATCACCTCCGAGTTCATTGAGGCGGCCGGTTATGAGGCCAACGGCCTGCGGTTCTCGGGCGAAGGCGAGACCATCAGCCGGGCGGAGCTGGAGGGATTTCGGGATGTGATCGGCGTCGAACAGCGTTTGATGATCCGCGCCCACCAGGTGGCCCGCGCCAAGGATTATCCCTACATTCGGCCGGACCAGCTGCGGGTGGCCCGGGCGCTGGTCTTGGGTGTTGATTCGGCGGCGATCGTGACGCTGGCAACCGGCAGCGGGAAGTCCACCTTCCTCTCACCGGTGGAGGCGATGACGCTGGTGGATGTCACGGGCGCCCAGACGGTGATCGTTTTCAGTGACTCCGGTCTGATGCGGGATGCCTACGAGTCGGCCCGGACGTCGATCTGGGAAAACCCTGAGATCATCAGACTCGACGGCCGGCCGTTTGAGGTTCGGATCCATGATCCCAAATCGTTGGACGAGACCAACCTCTCGGAGCTGCGGGACGCGAATGTCATCTACACCACCACCCAGGGGCTGCTCTCCGGCCGCCTCAACGAGATTATGGGGATGAGCGGCGAGGGACGGGCCTTCGGGCCGTTCCGGGGGGCCAATATCCTGATTGACGAGGTGGATGTGCTCAAGATGCAGCCGGACCTGCAGGCCTCCACGCCGGGCGGCGAGTTGACGCTGGCTTCCGACGCGTTCAAACATCTGCCCGGCGAGGTCCACACGGTGATGGAGCTGCTGGGAGAGGTCGCCGGCGAGACTGCGACTCAGCGGTTGGGGGCCGAGACGCCCCTGACCGGCGAGGACGCCGTCCGCCAGCATCGGGATGCCTTCGAGAACAACCGGCCGGGAGACTCGTTCCTGGAGCCGTGGATTCAGACCCGGGTCCGGGGGGCGATGGCCGATCTTCCGCCCGAGGTCCGGCAGCGCCTTCAGGCCGGAATGTTGACCGGGGATCAGCTGCGGCATTTGAACATCCAGCGGGTGGCCGATGTCGACAGCGCCGCGGTTCGGGAGGTTCGTTTCGACAGCCGCACCGGCGAGTATGAGCTGGAATTGGAGCCGGGCCAATACCGGATGACGCCGGAATTCAATCGGCGCCTGCTCGACAAGCTGCAGGATCCGGCCCGGCCCAACCAGATCGGCCGGGAGGGCCGGCCGTTCTCGACCCTCGAGCAGTTCCGGATGACCCCCTATGGAGAGGAATATCTGGCGGTTTCCAACAAAACCGCTCAGGTGCTTTATTATCGGTCCGGCCACGATTACGCCCCTCACGAAGTGGAGGGGCGGCTGGTGCCGGCCGATCAAAACACCGGGACCACCCAGGCCGACTTGCATTGGAATGATCCGTATCAGGCGGCAGTGGTCAATGAACTGCTGGCTCCGAGGCACTTCGGCCAAGCGGCCCGGCCGGCCGAGATCACGCTGGACCCGGTCTCCGTTCGGGTCAGCATTGCCGATGTTTTTGCAGAGATTTTGGCCGGCCACGCGAAGATCGCGGCCCAGACGCCCGGGATGGCCGGCCGGCGGTTCGTGTTGGGTTACTCCGGGACCGGTGTCGAGGGGAAGGCCGGCGAGGTTCTGGAGCTGGCCTTTGGCCTGCGTTCGGTCGGGATCGGCGCGCCCACCAACCTGGTGGATGGGATGGCGGTCCGGTATCTGACCGGCCGGGCGGCGACTCCGGAAGGGATTATCCGGTCCGCCTTTGAGAACGGCTCCCGGTGGATCGTCGATCCTTCGGGGCTGGATGCCCGGGCCATGGAGAGGGCCTTCCATACGGAGGGGATCAATCAGACTCGCCTCGTGCGGGACGGCGAGGGCCTGATCTTTTCCTATCGGCCCAGCGTGCGAACACAGGCCGACGCGACCGAGTTGAGCATGGCTGAGGCGCAGTACCTGCTGGCCGATCCTTCGGTTCGGGTTTATGTGCATCGGGCCGGCAGCCGGGGTCTGGACCTGAAGGCGCCGGAAGGGGTCCGGATGACGGTGGTCGCCTCTCCCGAGACCGGCATCGTCGCGCTGGAACAGGCGGTCGGCCGGTACCGCGGTGAATACCAGTCGATCTTCCGGGGCTGGGACAACGACGCCTCGGCCGGGACCCGCGCGGCGCATACCGAAATCATCCTGGCCGATCCGGCCGGCCGGATGCCGGTTGCGGAAGGACAGCGGCTGACCGTGGATCAGGTCCGCCAACACGCGACCGATCGGCAGGCTTTGGTGGTGAATCCCGAGGGATTGCAGCACCAGCTCTCCCTGGCGGCGATGAATTCGCCGCTGCGGCTGCTCCACCGCTCCATTGACGCGGCCCGGGCGGCCGGCCGGGCGGACCTGGTGGAGGCGTTCGAAGGGCTGCGGCCGGAGGTGGTCGGCCGGACCAACGCCGCTTCAGCCCAGTTGGGCAGCCGGGCGCAGGGCGGGGACGCGGCGTTCGAGGCTTCCCTGGAATCGGCGTATCGCCAGGAGGATGTCCTGATCAGCCGGATTCAGGAGGCCGGGCGGCAGCATCAGGCCGAAGTGGGGCTTCCGGAGACGGTAGTGGACCTGCTCCGGGATACGGTGAGCAGTCGGCCGATGACCCGTTCCTCCTTGGCGCTGGCGGCCGGCAGACTGGAATCGGCGGATCTCATCCCGGCGGGCGTCGAAGTCCCCCATACGCTGGCGGACGCGGCCAATGCCGGCGAGGTGGGTCTGTTCTACCGCGCCCGGGTGAATCCGGCGGACCTGCCTTTGGTCGGCCTGGCTCGGCCGGAACCGACCCGGGCCCGGACAATCTCGACCGCTTCCGAAGTGACGGCGGACCTGCTGGGATGGAGAGCTCCGACCCCCGGCGCGGAACCGGCCACCACGGTCCAGGTCCGGGACGCCTTGAGCGCCTACCTGCCGGGCAGTTTCACCGATCACAACGGGATCTTCATCGGTTTGGAGGGGACCGCTTTCGTTCAGAACCTCCATCAATTGACCGCCATCGTGAATGATCCGGACCGGCTGGCCGCCCTGCGGGCGACCGGGCTGGATCTGTTTGCGCCGCTGACCGGGAACTCGGTGAGCGTGGCGGATCTGGTTTCCACGGCCGTGGAGATGACCCGCTACCGGGATTTTGATCCGGAGGCCGGCGGCCTGGAGTTCGCCCTGACCGTGGGGTATCAGATGGAGTTGGGGCAGGCGGTCGGCGGCATGACGCCCAGCTTGGGAGACACCGATGGGGAGCGGGTCGGCGCCTTGCGGCAGATCCGGATCGCCGACAATCCGGTGCAGGCGATTGCCCGGCAGACCGGGGTGGATGCGGCGCCCGGCGCCGACCGGAGCGGCTGGACCGCGTTGATCCGCCGGGCCGATCCGGTCCAGCCGGCCCTGCGCCAGGCGGCGGGTCTGCGCCAGCAGGCGTTCGATCTGGAGCGCCGGCTGGAGCAGGTGGTTTACGAGCGGGGGCCCAGACGGCCGGGAGAGGAGCCTTCGGAAGACTTCCTGGAACAGGTGAACACCCTTGCGATCCAGGCTCAGGGGGTCCGCCAGCGGCTGGATGAACTTTCTGTGCAGATCCCGACGGGGGATCAGGCGTTGACTCTGGGAAGCCTGATGACTGTGGTGGGTCCGGACCCGGCACAATTGGCTGAAGCGGCCCGGTATTTCAATCCGGGCTTGATCGGACAGTCGCACGACGCGCTGACGCACGCCGTGGGGCGGCTCACGGCCCCGGCCGAGCGGGGCGGGTTCGGGTTGGATCCTGCGCGGATCTCTGTTTACGACCTGGACAGCTACCTGCGGGATCCCCGGCAATTTCTGTCGGCCGAGGCGCCGGCCGGCTCGGTCTTGGAGAACGGGTTGCTGCAGTTGGCCGACATCGAGGGGTTGACCCGGCGGCTCCGGAGGGAGGAGCCGGAATTGCCGCAGGTGGACGCCGGGATGATCCGGCAGGCGGCGATCCAGACGGTCGCCTCGATGCCGCAGGGTGAATGGCAGGCGGCCGATGTCGAGTGGCTCCTCTTTGCCGCGGTGGTTCCGACGGCCCGTGATGTTGAACTGGCTCAGGCGGCCCGGGCTCAGGCGGCGCTGGCTCAGACGGCGGATGCCATGCTGGCGGACACTTCCGGAGAGTCCTTCACATTCCAGCAGCGGTTGGCGCTGCCGGCCGCCGACCGGCGGGCCGGTCTGCTGGCGGTGGCGGCCGTGGCGCCGGAGGAGCGGCCGAACTTGACGCAGGCGCCGGCCGTCACGCCGGAGCAGCATCAGGAGGCATTGATCCAGACGCTGTTGTCCCGGCCGGTGGATCATCTGTCGGCCGACCAGTGGATCGGTGTCGTGGCGCCGGAGGTTCTGGGCGCCGATACCTGGACTTATGCCGATGTGGCGACCCACCGGGTGCAGCTGGCCGATGCGGTGGACGAGGTCATCCGGATCTTCCAGCCGCGGACCGTCTCCCGCTCGATGGGAGAGGCGGTGGTCGAAGAGGTGATGGGACACCTCGCCCTGGCGGCGACCCCGGAGGCTCCAGAGCTTCGGGATCTGGGTCTGCTCCATCTGGGGCGGGCGGTGGATCTGGGCCGCTCCGAGGTCCAGGATCCGGAGGGATTGGCCCGGACGCTGGCGGATAATCTGGAACAGTTCGGGGCGGACTTTTCGGTTCCGGAGGTTCGGGACGCCCTGGCCCGAGTGGTCCAGTCGATCGAGTTCTCCGGCCGGCGGCAGCTGCTCTACTGGAACCTGAATGATCTGGTCCATTTGGATCGGCTTCGGGTTCTGGATCAGCTCAAGACGGCCGCTGGTGTTCCGGACCTCGTTCAATTGGAGTCGGAAGGGCAGCATCTGACCTATTACGGGGTGACGCCGTTCCTCCATCAGATGAATGAACGGCACCGGTTCGAGGGGAGCTCCTTCAAACGGGAACCGCTGCAGTTCGACGAGGTGCGTCACCTGATCGATCTGGTCAATGCGCTGGCCCGTTATGATGAAGACGGCACGCGGCTGGCGCCGGTCGTCCGGATGATCAACGAGAGCCAGGGCAGGATCACCTACGGGGAGTTTGAGCACGCGATGAACGAGCAGATCGCCCCGCTCCTCTTCGGCGAGCATGTCATGATCCGGTTGACGACCGGCCGGGACGGTTCCCGGATTGATTTCGTCACCGCGCCGGTCGACGAGTGGGCCGACAGTTCCCATCCGCTGCTGCAGGGGGAGGGGCTTCTGGATGATTTCACCGCTGAGCAGACCGCCATTTTGCGTGGGGATTGGGGGACCTACCGCCGTTCCACGATGTTCCACACCGAGATCGGCGGCATCGCCACGGTCTACAACCCCGGTTCCGAAGGGATCGCCACCGAGACCCGAAACGCGGTCCGGCAGGGCCGGATGCGGCTGGTGCAGAGCAACTATCTTCGGGACGCGCAGGACCTCCTGGAGCAGGAGGGGTACAGCATCGACAACTTCCCGAACCTGGTCCGGCTGATCGAGCGGGTTACCACCATCTTGATTGACCGAACCCGGTCGGGAGAAGCGTCCGAACGGGAGCTGACTGTGGACTCCCAACTGGCCCGCCGGGTGGAGGAGGAGGACCACCGGTACGGCCGCCAGCTGCAGCGGATGGGAATCCTCCGCGCCAAGCACGGTTCTCCGTTTGCCGCGCTTCTGCAGGCCCAGTTCGAGGGATCGGAAACCGCCGTGCTCGACCTGGCGGAGAACCGGAACAACGATGTCGCCGAGTTGACCGCTTTGCTGGCTTATCTGCCGGCCCTGCGGCATCCGGATTTCTCCCTGTTCCAGAGCTTGCGGACTACTGAGAAAACGGTCGTGGCCGAGGCGGAGCTGTACGGCACGATCTTCGCGATGGCCCTCTTCCTGATGGCCGAGGCGATGGGGGGCGAAGAGGCTTTCGTTGAGGCGCTGCAAAACGCTTCCGATCCCAATGAAGTTTTGCGGCAGGCGGCCGGG
>PCVW01000047.1:10263-15067 GCA_002787095.1 Candidatus Omnitrophica bacterium CG11_big_fil_rev_8_21_14_0_20_64_10
TGGCCTATCGGGATTTGCAGGCATTGACCTACCTGGTGACCGAGCCGGTTCGCCAGGCCGATCAGCGGGCGGCCGGAACCGCCGGCGACGGGGATGACGACGATGACAAAGCGGCCGCCCGGTTTGTCGCCTGGCAGCAGCCGTTCCCGACGCAGTGGGCCGGGGCTTGGAACCAAGCGCTGGACGCCGCCCAGTCCTTCGCGCCGGAGGCGGATCTGTCGGCGATCCGGAATCCCGGGACGCTTCGGGACCTGGACCTGGCGGTGGCGGTCCTGAACAACGAGGTGCTGGCTCCCAACGGGATCGGCATGACCCTGTCCGACTACGGCCGCCTGACCACCGCGCCGATCGACAGCGGCGGTGTCACCCCATATCTCGGAACCGGGAGGATCATCACGGTCGGCCACCGGTCGGCTCAGGCCGGTTCCTCTTCCCACGCGAATGTGGCCCGGGTCAACGAGCTTCAGTCTGAGCAGGCCGGCCAACAACTCTTCACCATCGCCCAGTTGCCGGCGGAACAGCGAGAGGAGATTGTCCGTCGGGCCGCTCAGGCGACTGCGCGGCGGGTTCAAGCCACTTTTGCCCGGTTGGGGGACGAACGGGCGGATGAGGCGGCCGGTAAGATTCTTGACCTTGGTGAGTGGGTGGTCACGCGACTGAACCGGCCCGATGCGGTCCTCTCCCTGGAGCAGTATCAGTCCGATCAGGTGCAGGCCACCTATGGAGAGGAGCAGCGGCATGCCCAGGACCAGGAGACCGCTCATCTTCTCGGCCGGCCGTATCTCTGGGAGGAAGGAGTCTCAGCGACGACCCGATGGGAAGCGGGCATTGCCGATGTCATTGCAGACCGCTTTAAGCTGGACGCGCGGGGTGTGACCGAGGTCAAGAAGGATGTTGGGATCGGGATCGCCGAGTATGCCGGGTTGCTGGGCCGGGTTCAGAACCGGGAGCACGGTTGGGTGGAAATCTTCTCCCAGTTGGTTCATAACGGCTCGGCCCCCTATCAGCTGGCGTTCGGCTTCTTCGCTCTGGAAGGGGCCGGTCAAATTATCAGTGGAACGGATGCGAGAACGGCTGCGGCCGGGCAGGATCGGGCCTCCTTCCTGACTGAGCCCGAACGGCATGCCCTGGTTCATGGGCATACCCCCGGCATCATTCATGAAACCGCCGGGTTGGAGTCAGACACCCCCCTCTCCATCGTGGAGCGGGCCGCGGCGGTTGCCGATCCGGTGGCTCGCGCGACGGCGTTGGATCGCGGCCCGCTGGCCGGGGCGCTGGCGAAACTGCCTCAGGTCCGGGCGGTTCTGACGGCCGCTTCTTCGGGCGAACTGCACTCCGGTTTGGAGGAGCTCAAGCGGCCGGAGGCGCGGCTGGCCATCAACTGCGGTGTGGCCGCCTGCGGCAACCTGATCGCCGTTGAGGGGGGTCTGGAGGATTACCGCGCGGTCGCTCCGGCAACCATGGAATCGGTCCAGAACCTGGTCTTTTTGATGATGCTGGACGAAGTGGTCCGGACCGCCGGGCGGGCCGCCGATCTGCGGCAGGGGCTGACCACCGGCCGGCCGCCGGTGTCGGTCCCCATGGCGATGATCCAGCAGGCGGCTCAGATCGCCGCCGGGATTCCGACGACCCCGGTCCGGCTGGATCTGAGCGGTTTGGCGAACGGGAGCCGGGTCCTGGAGTCGGATGCCTCCAGTGGGCGGGTGGGAGAAACGATCACCGTCCCGCAGATCGCGGCGCACCTGCCGGATGGCCGGACTTCGATCGCCCTGACGACGGAACAGGGCAACGGAATTGTTTATCTGGAGTCGGAGCCCGGCTCGATCCGCAGCTACGGCCACGCGGTGGCGGCGACCGGCCTGGAGGAGCTGATTCGGGTGCCGGCCCGGGAAGGGGCCTTGCGGACGCTGGGGGTGCGGGGGGCGCCGGTGCTGAAGTTCGCTTCGACGCCTGCGGCTCTCTCTGCTGCCGGTTTGGGGCAGCTCAATGAGCGGCCGGTGGCCGCGCCGGTGGGACTGCGGCGGCAGACCCGCAAGGCCAAGCGGCTGGCCCGGCGACAGGAGCGGGCGATCCAGGCCCATCGGGAGACAATGCGGCAGGCGATCGCGCTGGCGGCCCGGGAGGGGACCAATCAGCCCTCCCTGTTCGAGGAGTTGGAGATGTTCGTTCAGATGCTGGGGGCCGAGGGGATTGCGGCCGACAACGAGGCGATCCGGCTCTTTGTGGACAATTCGATCTGGATTGATCGGATCGGGATGCAGCCCGGCGGCGAAGGCTTCGTCGAGGCGGTGCTCGGCTACCACGGGGTGCCGGAGTTGCTGAACGACCTGCCGGTCCTGGTGGACACCTTCGGGGTGACCACGCAGGGGGGGCTGCTGACCGGCGCGGTTTCCGCGGCGGTTGAGCACGCGGCCGAGGCCACCGCGGATCCGGCCTGGATGCACGCGGCCCTTCGGAAGCTGGCGGCCCAGTACCTGGGGCTGCCCAGCGCGGTCGGCTCCGAGGAGCAGTTCGAGCGGGGGCTGGCGGAGTTCATGCCGGCCGCCCAGGAACTGTTCACCCAGTGGTATGGGCTGGAGGAGGTGCTTCAGCGCCAGGGGCGGCGGTTCCAGTTCGATGAGAGCGGCCAGGCCTGGCTGGTCGGGGAAGGCCGGGCGGTCCGGACCTGGGACTGCTTGAAGGCCTCCCGGGAGCTGCAGCTGCTGCTGAGCCCCTATCTGGAGCGGTTCGGGGTCACGCCGGAGATGCTGGTGGGACGCACCCGGAACAACCTGTTCACCCGGGATGTGGTGCTCTCTTTCCGGATGAAGAATGGGAACGACTATAAGCTGAGCATCGTGCCGACCGCCGACCCGCTGCGGGCGCAGGTGATTCCGGACGAGATGGTGCCGGTGCCGCTGGCCCAGAGCATCGTTCAGCAGCGGGCGCTGGGCGTCTACTCGGTGAACTTCCTGCGGCCGGTGCAGGCGATCCAGGAGGAGGGGATGACCGAGATGATCTTCTTGGGATTGGAGAAAGCCGGCGCCGATCGGGTGACGGTCAAGGGGTTGAGCCGCTCGGTGCGGGACGGGAAGGTGGTTGCCGAGTCCTGGCGGCAGGTGACCGCCCCAATCAAGGCGATGGGTTCCGGCTCGGTTGAGACGGAGCTGTCGGCGGCCCTGGCGGCCGGCGGCTTGGAGGCGCAGCTGCAGGCCGATCGGGAGCAGTCGGAGGTTCAGGTCATCGGTTCCGGCCAGCTTTCCTCCGGGTTGGAGGCCGCGCTTCTGTCGGCCCTGGCGACGCCGGTTTCCAACGAACTGCTGGATCCGGAGCTGACGGCCGTCCCGACGGCCGCCCATCGGCTGAACTACGCCGACTCCCCGGTCATGGCCCGGATTGCCGAGGCGGCGCTGAATGAGATGGATCTCTTGGTGGTGCCGGACCAGATCCTGGCCGGCATGGAGGCGGCGGACCAGGCGATGTTGGCCCGCTTCTTCAACGGGCTGTCGAACCGGGAGAGCGGCCGGACCATCCTGTACGGCGCGGCTTGGGATGGACTGGCCCTGAACAACGGAGCGCTGCGTCGGGTGCCGGAGGATCAGCCGGAGATGCTGGGCCGGATGATTCAGACGATCCTGCCGGGGCAGGGGGCGGATGCGGTGACGGTCCATCTGCTGAGCGATGATCGGAAGCTGCAGCAGGTTCTGACCCGCCGGTTTGGGCTGAGGGTGTCGCTGGCGGCGACCGGTAGGGAGATCGCCGCCATCCTGCACGGGGTAGTGGGGGCCCTGACCAAGCTGACCCTGGAACAGCGGCAGAAGCTGGTCACCCGCTTCATCCAGGAATCGGCATAATAAGTTATCAACAGGCAGGGACAGTCCCCAGTTGTTGATAACTGGAAATCTATATATAACAAAGAGTTAGGATAGAGGTCCTGCCGGAAGGTTGGGCGGGACCTCTTTTTAGCAACCCAGTAGTTAAAATGATATATATTAAGATAATTATTTCACATTAGTCTCAAAAATGATGTATACTTCTGAGTAGCCAAGAGTAATAAACTTATATAAACATTATGTTGACATTTTAATAATACAGAGATAATATCCCCGGTAAAGGATGAAGCCTAAGATCTTCCCCGATAAAGAGGCGCCTCCTTCAACCGGCGGTGTTCTCGTCACCGCCGCCGGTCCGAAGTACCGCCCGTTCGTCCGTCAGATCGCCCTGCAGTTGGCCTATCTGATGGCCGCTTTGGCGATTGCGCCGCCCGGCGCGATCGCCAATCCGTTTGAATCCCCTCAAGCGGAAACCCTGCGGGTCCTGACGGCCGATGAAGCGGCCGGCGTGAAGTCCGGCCTGGAGCAGGCGCTGATGGGGTCAGACCCCCTGTCGGTTGTCGAGACCGCCGCCCCGGCGGCGAACAGCTCTTTCTGGGAGACTCGCAATGGTCCCTCGGTGAATTTCACCTCCCGCTCGGAGCCGGTCAGAACCCCCGTTGTCGAAACGCCCGGCCCGGCTTCCATCGGCTCCGTGGCCGCTTCCGGTCTGGAACAGTTGCCGAACCGCCGGGATGTCAACAAGCTGATCGCCGCCACGGCGGCGGCCGCTGTGCTGCCCTCCGTCGCAGCGGGGCAGGCGCCGCCGAACCGTCCGATCCAGCAGTTCCCGGAGGCGGTGGCTCCGGCGGGGGATCGGGCCCTCGGGTTCCTGGCTTCCGGGGAGCCCAACGGCGTTTGGTCCAAGATGGGGGGCGATGTTTACACCGGTGAGCCGGTGATCCGGGAACCCCGGGGGATGCGGTATCCCCTGTCGATCGAGCAGGGGTTTC
>PCVW01000059.1:0-1779 GCA_002787095.1 Candidatus Omnitrophica bacterium CG11_big_fil_rev_8_21_14_0_20_64_10
CCTTTTGGGGGGAAAGGCCCTACAATAGCACCATGAAACGATCAGCCACTGCTTTCGTTCTTCTGTTGGGGGCCGGTTTCTTGGGAGCGGCCGGTTGCGGCGGCGGGGCGGGCAACACCTTCGAGCACTTCGCCAATGTCACCCCCTTCCCGCGGGGGACTTCTCAGGATGCCGTTCGGGCCGCCTGGGGGGAGCCGGACCAGATCGTTCCCAATGGCGCCGACGAGTTGGGGGAGGCCAAGACGATTTGGGTCTATACCGGCCGGTTGCCGGGGGTTCCGCTCAACTACAATTATGTCTCTCAGACCAAGAAGCTTTACTTCGACGGGGACAGCTTGACCCGCTGGGAATCCAGCCGTCCCGAGTCGGAGTTCCCCGACCAGCCGCCTGCCTCTTGAGCCGGGCCAACCTGCGGGCCTATCTCCCGCCTGAATCCTGGGCTGAAGGGGCAATTTATCTCACCGGTCGGGAGGCCCATCACCTTCGGGATGTTCTTCGCCTCCGTTCCGGAGCGGAACTGATCTGTTTCGACGGCCGGGGGCGGGAAGCGGCCGCCCGGGTTCGTTCTCTCGATCGCAAGGGGGTTGCCCTGGAGGTGGCCGCCGCCCGGATCGTTCCGGCTCCCCCCTGTGAAGTGACCCTCGTCGCGGCGGTCCCCGCCAACGCCAAGCTGGAACAGCTGGTGGACCAGGCGGCCCAGATGGGGGTGGCCGCCTTCATTCCGCTTCAGACCGCCCGGACGGTGGTCCGGCTGAAAGCCGACCAGCGGGCCCGGAAGCTGGAGCGGCTCCGGCAGGTGGCGATTGAGGCGGCCAAGCAGTGCGGCATCCCCCGGTTGCCTCGGATCGACCCGATCACCCCCTGGAAGGAGCTCCTGGGCCGTTTTTCTGAGCCGGATTTGGTGCTCCTTTGCCTGGTGGAGGGGGCGGCCGGCTGGATCCCACAGGCCCTGCCTCAGCCCCTCCCCAAGCGGGTCTGGCTCCTGATCGGCCCAGAGGGGGACTGGAGCCCGGAGGAGATCCGGGAGGCTCAGGCTCAGGGGGCTCGGACGGTCTCCCTGGGGCCGACCACCCTCCGGTGCGAGACCGCCGCGGTCGCGGCGCTGGCCCAGCTCCACCTGGCCCTTCAATCAGCTCAGAGCTGAAAAGGGGAATATTTTCCCTTTGACCCTTGACAATTTGACACCCGATATGCCAACCTTGCCTTGGAAGCGAAAGTTGGACAATTCGGCACCATGATAAAGGCAAACCCGTCGTAAGGCGGGGGCGCAAAGCCGCGGGCCCCAGTGGGGGGCAGCCGGGCTGCCAAGGGTGAACAGACAATGCCTGAGGGCTGGGAAGGTGCCTTCAGGCCTTTTTTATTCATACATCGGGAGGAAACGACAATGGTCAGGGGACAGGGTGAGGAAAAGCGGGAAGTGCATCGCGTGGTGACCTTCCTGGATCGGGAGCAGGTGGATTACCTGGACAAGCTGGGCAAGGACGCCCTCTTTTCGACCGGGGTGAAGTTCCCGCGGACCCGGATCATCTCGGCTTTGATTGAGGTGGCTCGGAAGATCGGTCTCAACGGCGAAGGGCTCCGGGCGGAGTCCGAACTGGGGGAGCGGTTGAAGAAGCGGCTGAGCGGCTCGGATTCCGAAGCCCGCCGGTTGGCCGGTCAGATCAAAGAGGCGGCCCATGCGCGGCCGGCGTAATTACTACGGGGACAACTTCCCGGTTCCGATGCTCCGGTCCTGGAACCCCGCGATTCCGTGGCGGTTCCCCCGGTCGCCGGAGGCGG
>PCVW01000059.1:1799-11883 GCA_002787095.1 Candidatus Omnitrophica bacterium CG11_big_fil_rev_8_21_14_0_20_64_10
GGTGGGGCTGGGGATGCTGGCGATGAATTTCCGGGGACCGGCGGCGGGGGCGGGACGCTCCCAGGTGGTTCCGGCCGCTCCGGAAGAGGCCCTGCAGGCGCCGGTCCATCAGGCGCCCCGGCCGGTCCATCGGCCGGCAATGAAGAAGGGACTGGCTTGATGCGGGCCGTCCGCTGCATCCGGATCCCCGATCGGGGGGAGGAGCCGCTCTTCGGCATGATCATGGAGATCCTGCTGAAGACCCGGGTCAAACTGGGGCTCCCTTCCGACGCGGGGGGGACTGAGGAGGCGGTCAACACCTACCTCGGGGGTCTGATGACCGCCTACCTGGATCCGGCGCATTGGCAGGCGGTCCGGCGGGTCGTGACCCCCTACGAGGTGGAGCTGTTCGAGGCGATCGAGCGGTGCGGGGAGGAGGTTCAGGCCTACCGGATCTACAAGGCCAACGCCGACGACCTGCTGATGCAGTTGGGGATCTTCAATCGGTCCCAGCGGCTGCCGTTCGCCGGGCTTCAGCGGATCCGGCATTACTACCGATTCGCCGCCGAGTGTCAGCGGCGGATCTATCGCCGGCCCACCGCCATCTCGGATGTGCAGGAGCGGATCTCCCGCGGCCCGGAGCGCTATCTGGGGCTTCTCTCGGAGCTTCGGGGCCGCTATCTGCGGCTGGCCGATCCGGTGGATCCGGCCGGGTTCGAGCAATTCGGGGAGGCGCTGCGGGACTACGAACGGGAGTTGCCGCTCAAGGCCAAGCAGGACCAGCTGTTGGATGCCTATCTGAATTGGCGCAAGGCCCCCTGGGAAGGGGGGCGGCGACAGCGGCTGGACCGGCTGGTCCGGGAACTGCAGGCGCTGGATCCGGTTTTCCATCCGGAGTTCTTTTTAGATCGGGAGGCGGCATAATTTAAAGTTTTATAAACTCTGCTTTCCTTGACTTTATAATATCCACTCGGGTATACTCCCATCACGAAGGCCCCTATTTCAGGGGCTCCACCCATTTTGGAGTTCTTAAAATTCAGCAGTTTAACTGGATCGATGTAGTCGTCGTAACCCTTTTAATTAGATCGGGTTATGTCGGTTATCGGGCCGGGCTTAGTTCCGAGTTTCCCAAACTGCTTGGTGTGGTGGGTGGGATTTTCGTCGCCTTCCGCTATTACGAGCGGTTGAGCCGGGATTTGGCTCAGAACACCGGGCTGGAAAATGGTTGGGCGCAGGCGCTGACGATGCTGTTCGTCCTTTTTGTGGTCTATTTCTTGCTGGCTCTGTTGTTCCGGGGGATGGAGAAGGTGGGGAGGGTCAATTTTGAGGGGATGTTCGAGCAGAACGGAGGACTGGTGTTGGGGTTCCTCCGGGGCTGTTTGGTGATGAGCGTTCTGCTCGGGGCGCTGGTTCAGCTTCCCTCCGAGTATTTGAAGGGATCGATTCAGGAGCGCTCCCTGATCGGCGGGAAGCTCAGCCGGGTGGCTCCGGCGGTCTATGACAAGACGGTGGCCGTCCCGGTTTGGGTGGCCAACCGGGTCGAGAAATAGCGGCCGGCGATGATCCCGGAAAAGATCCTGCAGGAGATTCAGGACCGCAGCGACGCGGTGCAGGTGATCGGCGCGGTGGTTGGGCTCAAGAAGGCGGGGCGGGTGTTCAAGGGGCTGTGCCCCTTCCATCCGGAGAAGACCCCCTCCTTCATGGTGTATCCGGACAAGCAGTTTTACATCTGCTACGGGTGCGGCGCGGGAGGGGACCTGATCTCCTTTGTGATGCGCCACGAGCAGATGGAGTTCTCGGAGGCGGTGGAGTTTTTGGCCGCCAAGGCGGGGATCCCGGTTCCGCAGACGGGCGGCGGCCGGGGGGGCGCCGCCGGAGTCGGGCGGAAGTTGTACGAACCGATGGAGAAGGCGGCCGCTTTCTTTGAGGCCTGTCTGCGGGCCCCCGAAGGGGAGGCGGCCCGGAGCTATTTGAAAAAACGGGGTTTGAACGAAGCGGCTTGGAGCGAGCACCGGATCGGTTTCGCGCCGACGCAGTGGGACCGCCTCCTGCAGGCGGCCCGGGACTGGAAGATCGAACCGGGACTGCTGGAGCAGGGGGGATTGGTGATCCGCCGGGAAGGGGAGCGGGGCGGCTGGTACGACCGTTTCCGGGACCGGGTGATCTTCCCGATCTGCGACAGCCGGGGACGGGTGATCGCCTTCGGCGGCCGGGCGATGACCGAGGACGAGCGGACGCCGAAATACCTGAACTCGCCGGAGACCGAGCTGTATGTGAAGGGGTGGGTGCTGTACGGCCTCAACTGGTCCTCGGCCGCGATCCGGAAACAGGACTTCTGCGTTGTCGTCGAAGGGTACATGGATTTTTTGACGCCCTATCAGGCGGGGGTCCGGAATGTGGTCGCCTCGATGGGGACCGCGTTGACCGAGACGCAGGTGCGGCTGATCCGGCGTTTCACCCGGAATGTCGTGATGGTCTACGACGCTGACGCCGCCGGCGAGATGGCGGCCCTCCGGGGACTGGAGCTGTTCCTGGAGGCTCAGATGCGGGTCAAGGTGGCGGTGCTGCCGCCGGGGACCGATCCCGACTCCCTGATCCGAAGCCGGGGGGTCGAGCCGTTCGCTGCGGCGCTCAAGAATTCCAAGGACTTTTTTGATTACAAGCTGGAGGTATTGAGCCGGCAGTTCGACCCGAAGGGGGTCGCCGGGCAGGTCCGGATTTGCGAGGAGATGCTGCCGACGATCAAGCGGGTCCCGAACGCGATCCAGAAAGCGGATTACATCCGCCGGCTGGGCGGAGCGCTCCGCGTGGAGGAGTCCCTCCTCTGGACGGAGCTGAAGAAGATCAAGGGGGAGCGGAAATCCTCCCCGGAGAAGCCGGCGGTGTCTCTTTCGATCCGGACCGCCGCGGTCGTCCGGACCGCCGAGGAGAATCTGGCGGCTCTGCTTCTGGATCGGCCGGCCCGGATCGCCGCGGTGAACGGCCGGCTTGAACGGGAGCTGTTCCGGGACCCGGATGTGATCCGGCTGTTGGACTGGCTGGAAGCGGCGCAGACCGGCGGAACGCTGCCGGCCGACGGCGCCGAGGCGCTGCGGAAGCTGCCGCGGGAACCGGAGGGGTTCCAGGCTCGGGCCGTCCGGTGGCTGGCCGACGCCGACTCTTTTGAGGACAAGGAAGGGGCTTTGGAGAAGGTGATTCAGCGGATCGAAAAGGACCGGCGGCGGTCGTCGCTGGCCTTGCTGCAGGATTCGATCCGTCAGGCGGAGCAGGCGGGGGACCACCAAAAGAAGGATGAGCTGGTCGGTCAGTTTAACCGCCTCTTGAAAACGGGAACCGTGGAACGGGGATAACATGTCAACCAAAACGACAACCAAGACGACGAAGAACGGATCAGCCAGCCGGTCGAATGACCTCAAGAAACTGATCGCCCTGGGGAAGGAGAAGGGGCATCTGACCTACGAGGAGATCAACGATCTGCTCCCGGAGGAGGTGACTTCGTCCGAGGAAATCGACGAGGTCCTCGCCCTCCTCGGCCACGAGAACATCCAGGTCATTGACGCCGAACCGGAAGGGGAGGGGGACTCGGAAGAGAGCGAGAGCGAGGAGGGGGAGGAGTCGGACGACCGCTCCGAGGAACGGAACGCCGAGCCGGCCCCCCGCTCCGAGCCGGTGGACGATCCGGTCCGGATGTATCTGCGCCAGATGGGGCAGATTTCCCTGCTGACCCGGGAGGAGGAGCTCAAGCTCGCCAAGGAGATCAAGGCGGCGGAGGCCGACTACCGGCGGGTCCTGTTCGCCGCCCCGTTTGTCCGCAAGTCGATCTTCGACCTCGTGGACCGGATCAAGACCCGCAAGCTGAATCCCGAGGAGTATGTCACCGAGGACTTCCGAAAACACGAACGGCTTTTGCCCAAGCTGCTGCGTTTGAAGAAGAAGGCCCAATCCTCCCGTTCCGAAGGGAAGCGGACGGAGGCGATGCTGGCGATGCGGCTGACCAGCCCGGTCGTCGAGGAGATGGCCAAGACCTACAAGGGGTTGGTCCAGCAGGTTGCCCGGGTGGAGCGGGAGCTCCAGCGGGTGAAGTCCCGCAAGGGGAAGGGATTCCAGGAGAAGCTCAGGGCGGCCCAGAAGAAGCTGACGCTCGCCCAGCGGGCGGTCGGCGCCTCCAAGAAACGGATGGAGGAGCTGAACCTCCAATTGCGGCGCAAGGAGGCGGCCTACATCCGCTCCAAGCGCTCCCTCGTGGAGGCCAACCTGCGGCTCGTTGTCTCGATCGCCAAGAAGTACACCAACCGGGGCCTCTCCTTCCTGGACCTGATCCAGGAGGGGAACATCGGCCTGATGAAGGCGGTCGACAAGTTCGAGTACGAGCGGGGGTACAAGTTCTCCACCTACGCGACCTGGTGGATCCGCCAGGCGATCACCCGGGCGATCGCCGACCAGGCCCGGACGATCCGGATCCCGGTCCACATGACCGAGACCATCAACAAGCTGGTCCGGGTCTCCCGGCAGCTGGTGCAGGAGAACGGCAAGGAACCGAGTCCTGAGGAGATCGCTTCCGAGATGCGGATGCCGGTCGAGAAGGTGCGGGGGATCCTGAAGATCGCGCAGGAGCCGATCTCCCTGCAGACGCCGATCGGCGATGACGGTGACACGAACTTCGGGGACTTCATCGAGGACAAGCGGGCCGTCTCTCCGGCCAACGCGACCGCCCATTCGATGCTCAAGGAGCAGATGGACACGGTCCTGGAAACCCTGACCGAGCGGGAGACGCAGGTTCTGAAGCTCCGGTTCGGGATAGGGGACGGCTATCCCAGAACGCTGGAGGAGGTCGGGGCGATTTTCAATGTCACGCGGGAACGGGTCCGGCAGATCGAGGCCAAGGCGCTGCGGAAACTGCGTCATCCGATCCGCTCCCGGCGGCTGCGGGCCTTCCTGGAGATGGGGGCCCTCGGCGAGGAGCGCAGCTGGGTCTGATTCCGGCCGGCGCGGTCATTCAAGGGCCCGACCCTTTTGGGGTCGGGCCCTTTTCCTTTGAAACGGGGTACAATACCGGCAACGGGTCCGTAGCTCAGCGGTGAGAGCAGCGCACTCATAATGCGTTGGTCCCTGGTTCGAATCCAGGCGGACCCAGAGGCATTCCCGCCGCTTTCCTTCTTCCTCCCCATCCCGTACAATAGAGGTTTCGGGGCGCATAGCTCAGCTGGTTAGAGCGCATGCCTCACATGCATGAGGTCACAGGTTCGAGTCCTGTTGCGCCCATGTTTTGAAAGATCTTTTTGAAAAATGGCTGAAACCTCGGTTCTCGACCAACTGAAGGCCTTGACCCGGCTCCAGGAGCTGGACGGGCAGATTTACGCCCTGAAGGAGACGATCCGGACCCTCCCGGAGGAGAAGCAGACAATCGAGGCTGAGCGCGCCGAGGGGCTCAAGATCGTCCAGGCTGTCGAGCAGAAGCACAAGGAGTTGGAGGTCAAGCGCAACGGGTTGGAGACCGACTTGGAGGCCAAGGAGGGGCAGATTAAGAAGCTCCAGGGCCAGCTCTTTCAGGTCAAGACCAACAAGGAATACACCGCGATGCAGCGGGAGATCGAGGGGTTGAAGGCCGACAAGTCGGTCGTGGAGGAGGATGTCCTCGGTCTGATGGAGAAGGGGGAGTCCGGCAAGTCGGAGGTGGAGGCCGCTCGCAAGGCCCACCAGAGCCGGGAAGCCCAATGGAACCAGGCGTTGCAGGTGGTGGAAACCCGCCTGAAGGAGACCACCGCCCAGGTGGAGGTCCTCCAGAAGCAGCGGGATGGGCTGCTCTCCGATGTGGAGCCCCGGGTCCTTGCCCAGTACGAGCGGATCCTGGAACGCAAGCAGGGGCTGGCGCTGGTGCCGGTGATCAGTGAGTCTTGCGGCGGATGCTACATGCGGATCCCCCCCCAGCGGGTCAATGAAATCCAGATGGGCAGCCGGCTGATCACCTGCGAATCCTGTGCCCGGATCCTCTACTACCCGACGGCGTAAGCCGGTCCCTTCCTCTAAATCGGCTCCCGGCGGGGTCGTGATGCACATTGACGGGGCGGCCCGGGGCAATCCGGGGCCGGCCGGTGTGGGGCTCCACTTCACCCCTCCCAAATCCAAGAAGCCGGTTGAGCTTTCCTTCTTCCTCGGGGTGGCCACCAACAATGTGGCTGAGACGACGGGATTGATCTTGGCCCTGCAGGAGGGACTCAAGCGGGGTTACCGGTCGGTCACGGTCCGGACCGACAGCGAGCTGCTGGCCCACCAGGTCGGCGGCCTCTACAAGGTCAAGGACAGGCAGCTCCAGTGGCTGCATCTGCTGATCCGGAATTTGATCCCCGCCTTCAAGCATTTTGAGATCACCCATGTTCCCCGGGAGAAAAACCGGACTGCCGACCGGTTGGCCAACCAGGCGGTCTGGGAAGGGCTGCGCAAACATCCCCACCTGAAGCAGAAGGCTCAGCCGGCTCCCGTTGAGTCCCCCGAACCGCTCGATTCCGACCAACCGACGCTCTTTTAGAAGGAGCCAAAGGGGCCAGGTCTCTGGTACCATAGCGGGTGAGAAGGCCGGACGGCCGCGGCGGGTTCGCCTGCTGAGGAAAGTCCGGACTCCACAGGGCAGCGGAGTGGGTAACGCCCACCCCCTGAACGGTTCGTCGAGAGGCGGGTCGGGAGGGGAGGATCAGAGCCACAGAGACGAGGATCCCCGTCGTTGGGGGTTCGCGGAAGCGAACCGGGCGGGGGGAGGTGAAACGGGCAATCTCTCCGCGGAGCAAGACCATGTAGACCCCGAACGGGACGGCCCGTCCCATTCCGTTGGGCAACCGGCGGGAGCGGGGAGGGTAGGTCGCAATGAGTCCGCGCGGCAACGCCCGGGCCCAGAGGAATGGTCGTCGCCCGCCGGCCTGTCGCGCAAGCGGCGGGGCAGGGCGGGCACAGAATCCGGCTTACAGGCCTTCTCCAATCGATGGGGGCCGCCGAAAGGCGGCCCCCGCTCTTTTGTGGAACATGGTGTCTGACACCGTTTTCCGCGGGGCGTTAGTTTAGTAATATAAACTCAGTTATTTATTGTTTAAATCCATCCGAAATATGGCATACTTGCCCTATCCAGAGCTGTTCATGAAAAAAGCCGGTTTACCCATTCAAAGCATTGCGCTGATCCTGGCCCTCGGGCTGGGGTGGCCTCCCTCCGCCTCGGCGTTGCGCCCTCTCAATGCCGGCATGGAAGAGAACCCCACCCGGCAGGCGCTTCAAGGCGTTTTGGTCCGGCATTCCGGCCTGGAAGCCGATTCGCCGGTTGTCGCCGCCTATCGAGAAATGTTGGCTCCGTTGGTCTCCTCGGGTGTCTTGAAGGAAACTGAAATCCAGCCCCATGGCGAGTACCGGTATTCCGATACGGATCCTGACTTCACTCTGCAGATTTTCTTGTCCCCTTCCGGTGAAATGAATCTCTCCGTCGAGAGTTACACCGATGAAGGGGACTTCCTCTTCAATTTGGACGAATACCTAATTCGCGGTACCCGAAAGTTCGGGCTGAGCTGGTGGCTGGGATTGCGTCAATCCGACGCATATCGTTGGTCGCTTGATCGGCATCCCGAGCGGACGGCGTCGAGTCGTCTCTATGTCACTGGTTTGGCCATCGAAGGAGATCGCGTCGTTTTGACATTGGATACCGACCGTTACGCTGAGATTGTCGAGGCGACCGGCAGCGGGGGGTCGCTGCGGTTTCCGGCCGACGGCGGCCGAACGATGACCTTGGAGTTCCGCTCGCTGGATGGGGCGGGGGGCGGAGCGGTTGCCGCCCGGTTTTCCGGGAAGGAGACCGTCCTGTTGGCAACGGCAGCCGAAAGGATTCTGGCGATTGAAGGGGCCAAGAGCTTTGCTTTTCCGAATGAGGGCGGGTCTTTGCGGCGGCGGCTTCCTTTGACCGGCTACCGGTCTGATCCGGGCCGGCTCCAGCGGCTGTTGGCGGGGAGCGCTTCAACCAGTAGAGACCGGCATTTGACCGGCGATGCCGGGGCGATTCGGATCACAGACCCGGGGGGAACAGGCGCGCCGGATCTTTATTATGTCGACTCCATCGATGTTTCCACCGCCGGGCTGGAAACGGATGAGGTGGAGGATCTGCCGGCGGTCCGGATGCAGGCGGGGGTCCCGATGGTCTTCTCCCATCCCAAACATGGGGATTTCCAGCTGACTTTCAACGGGAGAGGATTGTCTGCGAACCTTTTGAACTTTTCATTCGATGGAATTGTCGGGTATCCATTGGTCATTGGGCGTCCCGCTTTGACCAATGAGCGGCAGTCGGGCGATTGGTGGCGCAGGTTGGATGAAGTTGCGCGAGGATTGCCCTCTCCCGACAGGTTCAAGCCTGCCGCCCAGTTGAAGGGGACGCCCCAGCGGGTGCAATTCAAGTTTGATTTGGAGGCGCCCGCGAACAACGATCGCTGGCTTGGACGGACCGTCGCCCTATTCACGCCGCTTGATCTGGATTACGCGCTTCGTGAGGATCCCGAAAGAGCAACCGAGGTGGTGGCCGGCATGGCGCAGCTTCTGACCAGTTCCTTGATCACTTTGAATGTTGCGGATGTTGATCACCATTTTGGATGGGTGGAATTGGATGTGGATGATCCGATGGAGGAGTATTCGTTCGGTCATTCCGCCGGGCTGGAGGGGGGCGGCTTGAAGTTCGGGGATCCCAAGGTTTGGGCCGATGAAGAGTCCCGGACGGACGAGATTTTCAATGCGGAGACCATTCCGCTCCTTCAGCAGAGGATCCAGACGCATTCCGAAGCCTATCCCAAACTCTTCTCCTCTTCTGTTGTGAATCCAAAGGTGGCTCACATTGGCAGTGTTTGGGCGGGGATCCAGAGCGATATGGCCGGATCGGCTGGGCCGACCAGAGTGAAGGATCTGCGTTCGGTCCAGCCGGCTGCCCAGGAATCCCGCTTCGGGAAGGTGATCTGGCGGCCGGAGTTGACCGGTCTCTCCTGGAAGGCGCTTCCTTACAATGTCGCGCAGGCCCTTCTATACAGCGAGGCGGCCTGGGCCACCGGTTTCTATGACGCCCCGGAGAATCCCCTAACCGATCTCTACAAGGGGGAGCGGGACGCCAGGCAGGAGAAGGATCTCTGGATCAATGATCAGCCGGCGCTTCCCCTCTGGACCCGGTTCGTTCTCGGAGAGCATAAATTTGGGGAGCTCCAACAGCTCTCCAATTCCGAGAAACAGGCGGTGCTTCAGCGGGCCCTTCTGTTGATCCTCAAGGGAAATGCCCTGGACCTCGGCATGCGTTCCCAGCTTCAGATCGACGCGGTCGGCCTCTCCGACCTCACCCAGGAGGGGGTGATTGTGGATGACTCCGCGCCTCTCCTCAAAGATTTGACGGGGAACGGTATTCAGGAGGTCGTGATCTTTCAGGACAATGTGGGGGTGGAGTTGATCGGCGTCGCCCTCTTTACGGCGGCTTACCTGCGGATGTATCCGGGCCGGCATGTGGTTTGGGGGAACAAGGAGGTTCCTTACCTGATCGGGGATGTCGTCCGGCGGGATATTGAAGGATGGAAGGTTTCGGTGAGTGGCGTGGATGGACGGAGTTGGCTGAGGCGGTTCCAGGACCGGCGATACAACCCGGATGGGGATCCCGATGTGACGGTCCTCTTTGAGTTCCTGAATCGGCAACGGACGGAGGGGCAGCGGCTCCGCGTGTTAACCCATCCATGGCTGGAAAGCGGGTTCCTGGGGGAGGCGATCCCGGCCGATTTGGCTCAGCAGATCGGGGGGCCTCATCGGATCCTGATCGCCGTCGGCGAGTGGCTCAACGAGAGGTTCGCCAACGGGATCCCTTACGGCCACGGGGAACTTCGTTTCGCTCCCTATGAACAGGTCTGGGGCTACCTGCGGGATCTGGGCATCCCGAACTTCGGGGCGGTCCGGATGATCAAGGACGATTTCATCGTGGTCATTCCGTCCGGCGGCTACGATGGGGAGATTGTTCCCAAGAGCGGGCAGGGGACGATCGGGTATTTCACTTCCGCCGGGCTGGAGGCGTTCGCGGCGGAGCTGCTGCCGGCGGGACAGGCGGCGCGGCCGGTGATCG